>JADHWE010000009.1 GCA_016783675.1 Kiritimatiellia bacterium | reverse complement strand
CAACCCCATCGAATTGAAGAAGTTCATTGATCACCATCAGGACATGGTGCTATCCCAGCTTCGGTGACATCGAATATGAGTCAAGAACCTCACGACCCTACGGGTCCTTCGGTGACATTTTGTGATGAGTCAACGGGCATAGGGAGATCCCCTATCAAAATACAGGTTTGATTAGGGATGTTTCGCACTCGGCAGCGTTCTCGGCGGCTGTGTTTGGGTATTTCCTTTTCCGATGTGAGCCGTTAGTATGTGGCGCTTGATCGTGAGTGGTAGCAGGGAGAGAAGCGATGAGCGAAGCACAGTCGAGCAATGAGTATCGCGAGCAGCGGTTGGCCAACATGGCGTCGCTGCAGGAGATGGGGTATCCGCCGTACGGTAGCGCCTTCAAACGGAGCGGGTCCCTGGCCGAGCTGCGCGAGACGTTCGAGGAAGACCGCCCCATCACGGCTGCCGCCCGGCTGTCGACTGTTCGCGACATGGGGAAGAGCATTTTTGCGGACCTCCGCGATGGCTCGGACCGCTTCCAGGTATACGTGCAGAAGAAGGCACTGGGCGAGGAAGCGTTCAAGGCGTTCAAGTTGCTCGACCTCGGCGACCAGATCGGTGTCGAAGGCGAACTGTTCACCACCCGCACCGGCGAACCGACGATCAAGGTGTTGAAGTGGACGCTGCTCTCCAAGTCCATCCTCCCGCCGCCTGAGAAATGGCACGGACTGAAGGACGTTGAGATGCGCTACCGTCAGCGCTACCTCGATCTCGTGGGAAACCCCGACGTGCGCGAGCTTTTCAACAAGCGCTCCGCCCTGATCCGCGAGATCCGTCACTACCTATCGGAGCGCGGCTTCATCGAGGTGGAAACTCCGATGCTGCAGGCCCAGGCGGGCGGTGCGGCCGCCAAGCCGTTCGTCACGCACTACGGGGCTTTGGGCACAGACGTCTACATGCGTATTGCGCCGGAGCTCTACTTGAAGCGCCTGTTGGTGGGCGGTTTCGACAAGGTGTTCGAACTGAACCGCAACTTCAGGAACGAGGGTCTCGATCGCACGCACAATCCCGAGTTCACGATGCTCGAGATCTACGAGGCATTCTCAGACGTCAACGGCATGCGCGAGCTGATTCAGGGGATGATTATCCACGCCGCCGAAACTGTCTTCGGCACATTGCAGGTGGGGGAGGGCGACACGGCGCTCGACCTGACACCGCCGTGGCGCGAGGCCACCTACCACGAACTGATTCGCGAGAAGATGGGCGATGACTGGTTCGACCTGTCCCTCGATGAAGCGCGCGCCAAGGCGGAGGGCATCGGGCTGGCCATCGACCCGGCCTGGGACATGCTGCTGGTGACCCACGAGGTGTACGAGAAGACCGTGGAACCCGCCCTGCAACAGCCCACTTTCGTGACGCGCCTGCCTGCCCGGCTGGTTCCACTGGCCAGGGCGTGCCCGGACGATCCTTCGCTCGTGGATGTCTTCGAGCTGGTGATTCGCGGCCAGGAGGTGGCACCGGCCTACACCGAGATGAACGATCCGATTGAACAGCGTCGTCGTTTCATGGAACAGGCCGCAGAAGATGCGAGCAAAATCGACCAGGATTTCGTCACCGCCCTCGAGCACGGCATGCCCCCCGCCGGCGGCATGGGCGTGGGCATCGATCGTCTGATGATGATCCTCTCCGGAGCCGAAGCCATCCGCGACGTCATCCTCTTCCCGCAGCTGAAGCAGAAGAGTGAATAAACATGGATGGACATGATAAAGAGGATGCGAATGCTCTATCCCGGCCATCCTGTCTATCCATGTGAATAACTAGGCTATCCACAATGCGTCTGCCGTTCTCATTCTTTCTCGCGCTGAAGTACCTGCGACCCAAGCGCAGTTTCACTTCGGTTGTAACGGTCATCTCGGTGCTGGGTGTGTTGCTGGGTGTTGCGATCCTGGTGATTGTGCTCTCGGTTATGACCGGGTTCGACAACATGTGGCGCCAGAAGATCCTGAGTTTCAAGCCGCACCTGACCGTTACCAGCATGTATGGGCCCGTTGAGGAGGAAGAGCGCCTCTGTACGGAGATCGAAACGATCGACGGCATCACCGGCGCCGCACCGAACATTCAAACCCGCGTGCTCCTTCAGTACGAGGGCCGTCTCATGGCGCCGGTCGTGCTGGGCGTTCCCGCCGAGCGCGTGGGCCGCATCAGCCGGGTGGCCGACCATATGTTCCGAGGTACATTCTCGCTCGATGCCGACAGCATCGTGCTGGGGGTTGACCTCGCCGGCAGCATGGGCATACGCGTGGGCGATACCGTGCTGCTCTACAGTCCCATGAACGTCGTATCGATGGACGAGATGTACCTGCCCGAAGAGCTGATTGTGGCGGGCATCTTTGACATGGGGATGCGCGACTTCGACTCTGGGTTCGTGTTCACCTCGCTGGGCGTGGCGCGCGACCTGGTGGGCATGGACAGCGGCGCCCACGGTGTCTACGTGATGACCGAAGACGCGTTCCGGTTTGATGAATACGCGACGCTTCTACGCGACAAGCTGGGACCGGCATACGATGTGCGCACCTGGCAGCAGGTGGACAGCCTGCTCTTTGACGCGCTGCGGCACGAGAAGGCCATGATGTTCATCCTGTTGGTCTTCATCACGATCGTGGCCATCTTCTGCGTCACGAATACGCTGATTGTGATCACCGTTCAGAAGACCGGCGAGATCGGTCTGCTGAAGGCCCTCGGCTTCTCCTCTTTCAAGATCATGAGCGCGTTTGTCTGGCTGGGCTGGATCCAATGCCTGGTCGGCATCGTCAGTGGTATCGGTACGGGGCTGCTCGTTCTCAATAACCTCGGCAACATTGTGGCCGCTCTCACGTCGATAGACGTGGAGGTCTTTCCGAAGGCCATCTATGGGTTGAGCGAGATTCCCTGGAGTACGTCACCCCGGGAGATCATCAATATCGCCGCTTTTGTTATGGTGTTCTGTACGCTCTCAAGCATCCTGCCGGCCTACCGGGCTGCGCGGCTGGACCCAGTACAAGCGCTTAGGCAAGAGTAGCTCCGGCCCAGGGGTGGGGCTCTCGCCCGGCCGTCCCGGAATACCGGGCCGCCAAGGAGCGAGTGCCCCACCCCTGGGCCTCCGCTGAGGGGTGATGGGCTGTTGAAGAAGGCCTCCGCTGAGGGGTGATGGGCTGTTGAAGAAGGCCTCCGCTGAGGGGTGATGGGCTGCTGGTGAAGGCTTCCGCTTGGGGCAGGTTGAGTGTGTGGGTGAGTGAGAATGTGGGTATGTGAGTGATGTTGCTGAACGCAGATAATCTGAGCAAGACCTATCACTTGGGCAAGGCGAGCATTGAGGTGCTTCGCAATGCACGATTGGTGGTGGAGGAAGGCGAGAGCGTGGCTATCGTCGGGGCCAGCGGTGCGGGGAAAAGCACGCTGCTCCACGTCCTCGGTGGTCTCGATCGTCCCGACAGTGGGGACGTCACGGTGGCCGGCAACGATGTCTACGGTATGAATCCTGCCCGGCGCACACGACTACGCGCGACGGATATAGGGTTCGTTTTTCAGTCCTATCACCTGATGCCCGAAATGGACCTGCTTGAGAATGTCGTGTTGCCGGCTATGGCCCTGCCGGACTGGTTGCATGGCGCCGGTCGCGCAAATGCTCGCGCACGGGAGTTGCTGGGTGCTGTCGGTTTGGCGGACCGGGCGAGTCATCTTCCCATGGAACTCTCCGGCGGCGAACAGCAACGTGCGGCGTTGGCCCGTGCGCTGATGAACGAGCCGCGTCTCGTCCTGGCTGATGAGCCGACCGGTAACCTGGATGATGCGACGGGAGATCTCGTCCTGGAACTGCTGCTATCGCTGACCCGCGGGGAAGGCCATGCCCTCGTCATGGTGACACACAACCATCGTGTGGCCGAACGGTGCGATCGGGTACTGCAGCTCACCGAGGGCGGCATCCACCCGATCGACTAACGCACCGGGCCGAACAGTCGCGCCATCAACTCAGGTCCCTGCATGTGGTCCAGGGCGCCGTCCAGGCAGGCGGACTCGTCGAAGGTCAGCACCTCATCGGCCCCCAAGTCCGGATCGTGAATCGCCACGGGCACCGGAGTGCGGGTGTGTTTGCCGAGGCGAATGGGGACGGGGTGATCCGGAAGCACAACGGTTCTGACATCGCTGTCGATCCCGTTCAGCACCCGCTCGACCACCCGCTTGTCGAAGTCCTCAATGGCCGATAGTTTCAGATCAAGATCCTGCGCGTGCGACACTTCGTCGATGGCCTCGACGTGAACATAAACCAGGTCGTGCGTTTTGATGGCCTCGATCGCCGCATCGGCCTTGCCCTCGTAGTTGGTGTCGATATAGCCCGTGGCGCCCTCCACGGGGATGGGGGTCATGCCGAGGCAGACGCCGAGTCCCGTAATGACATCCACCGCCGAGATGACCGCGCTACTGATGCCGTACTTCTCCCCGAGCGAACGGATCGCGCCCGCCCGTCCGCCGCTCCAGGGCCAGATGCCGTTGGCGGGTGGGTGGCCATCAGCGACTAGTGTGGCCACCACGTCGCTGTTCGCCAGAACGGCCGGGGCCTCGGCGATCAGGCGGCGCAGCAAGGCTGCGGTTGCTTCCGCCTCCGGTGTCTTCGCTGTCGGCAGATGCTCGCTCACCGGGTTGCCGTGGTTGTCGTCCGGCTTGTCCGCCTTGACGTCGGAAGAGTACTCCGGTCCGGACAGCACAAGGATGTTGCGATAGCTCACGCCGCTGTGGAAGCGGATCGTGGGCGTGGCGAACGCATCGTTGAGCAGTTCGATAAGTTGTGCCGCGGGTTCGGGGTCAATGTGCCCGCCGGAGAAATCGCGCAGGATACCGTCTTCTGTGGTCGTGAGGTTAGCACGAAAGGCGACGTCGTCGGCCGCGAGCGCGATGCCGCGGCCGGCGGCTTCGAGCGCGCCGCGCCCGCAGTAGTCCGTTTTCAGCACGCAGCCAAGAACGGACATGTTGGCCACATCACTGCTGGTAGGGAACCCTTCCGGCAGGGTTAGAAGCGTGCCGCACCGTCCACGGCGCGCAATCGAGTCCATTGCCGGTGTGCGGGCGACTTGAAGCGGGGTGCGATTGCCCAAACTCTCGATCGACTCATCGGCCATGCCGTCGCCGAGAAAGATGATGGTCTTCTTCGGGTTACTCATAGCCGCAGAGTATGCATGGCGTCATGCCTTATGTCTAGATGTGATAGTTCTCTGATAACAATACCGGTACTGGATTCACGTGTGGACCTTACCCCGGAGTTCGAGTAGCATTTCACATGCTCAGACGCCATAACATCCCTGTCCAACTCTCCCTCCTGTTCTTGGTTCTCTACACGCCGTCCGCCCCTGCCCAAACGAATGAGTGGGGCATGGAACGGGTCAGGATGGAGAAGCCACTCCGCGCAGGCCACGCAGTAAACGTATTCAATCCGTGCGGTGATATCCGGTGCCGCAAGCTGAAGGATAGGAACGTTGCGGTCTTTGCGATCGTTCAGACGCCTCCCGGCGCGTTGACGCCGCCGGAAGTCACCATGGTGGAGTCGGACGGTGTCATGCATGTCACCGTGACGCCGCCCTGCGTCAAAGGCCCCGGGCAGCCGCGTGTCGACCTGACGGTGTTTGTGCCTTCGGGCGCCCCTCTGAACTTTGCCACTGTGGATGGATTGGTGGAGGCGAGAGGATCTGAGCCGGTCGTCATTGAGACGGAGTCCGGCCAGGTGAATGCGCGTGTCTCCGGCCCCCTGTCTGTAACCACGCAGTCCGGCGCCGTTAACGTGATGGTTCGCACGTCAGAGCGGTGGTCGCAGCCGGTTGATATTCGGACCGTTACGGGGGATATCCACTTGCGTCTTCCCCGCTACGCCGATGTGCGTGCCCGCATGCGATCAGCCGGGAGGGTCAGTTGCGACTATTCTACGCGTGTAGAACAGGCCCAAAGCAGTCATATCAAGCAAGTTGCATCTCGCATTTCGGAGGCGTGTAGAAGCACGCGAGGATGGTGGGGACGGCTGATCGGGCGGACCCTGCATCCGGCGCGACCTGTCCACACGGTATCGCTGTACAGCGATCGAGGACGGATTGACCTGCTGAAGCACTTCCCTGATTGGCAGGGAGGGGAGGAGAGAGAACAATGAAACACCATGTGAGGACTCCCTGTATCGCCCTGGTTCTCGGGGGGATGTGTATGGCCCGACTATGCGTGGGTGCTCCGGTAGCTCCCGTGCGGATTCAGGGGGCCGAGTATACCGAGCCAGCTGTTGCCGCCGTCATTAGGGTCGATCTCCGCGATCTGCCGCATCCTCATGTCTGGCAACCAGGCGACCCGATCAAAGAGATTCCGCGTCGTCATCGTCGCAAGGCCGTGGAGCGGGACGCGCCCAGACCGCGCCTGGACCCCCTGTTGCGCCTGCAGAGCGAGGGTATGGCTCGATTCCCGTCGCGCGCATCGGTCACTCCCGGACTCAATTTCGATGGCCAAGGCTTTACGGGTGTTATGCCTCCCGACACGGTAGGAGATGCTGGCCCCGACTATTTCATACAGGCGATCAACCACGATACAGCCGGATCGGTCTGTACGGTCTATAACAAGAGTGACGGTAGCGTCGCCGCCGGGCCGTTTACGATGAAGAGTATTCATGCCGCCAATGTGACCGGCGGCGGTGACCCTATCGTGCTCTATGACGAAGCCGCTGATCGCTGGCTGCTCAGCGAGTTCGCCTCGAGCGCCAACGAACTTCACATCTATATCTCGCAGACGCCCAACCCCATCAGTGGCGGCTGGTATCACTACATGTTCTCCACGCCCGATTTTCCTGATTATCCAAAATACGGTGTATGGCCGGACGCCTACTACGTCACCAGTAACGAAAGCTCGCCTTCCTACTACGCACTTGATCGTACCAGGATGCTCTATGGGCAGCCCGCCACCATGCAGCGCTTCACGACCTCGGGACTCGCCGCGTTCTCGTTCCAGACTCTAACGCCTGCGGATGTCGATGGTTCCGCGCCGCCCCCGGGTGCCGTCCATATCGCTATGCGTCATCGCGATGACGAAGCTCACAATGCCGGAAGCAATGACCCCAGCGAGGACTACCTGGAGCTGTTTGAGTTCAGCGTCGACTGGGATACGCCGGCGAACTCTACGCTCACAGGGCCCACGAGCATTGCCGTCACCGAGTTTGATTCACACCTCAACGGCTACACGGCCTTCGAGGGCATTCCGCAACCTGGAACGAGTACCACCCTTGATCCGCTCAGAGAGCCCGTCATGTGGCGGTTGCAGTATCGAAATTTCCAGAGCCACGAAAGTCTCTGCGGCAGCTTTGTGACCGATGTGGACGGCACCGACCACGCCGGCGTTCGCTGGTTCGAGTTGCGCCGAAGTGGTGGTCCATGGGCGCTTCACGATGAGGGGACATATGCGCCCGACGCACACAGTCGCTGGATGCCCAGTGCCGCTCTCGATCAGAACGGCAACCTGGCCGTGGCCTACAATATCTCGTCGAGCAATGAGTATCCGGGGTTGCGTTACACCGGCCGGCTCGCAGGCGACACCGCCGGGACACTCACCGTTCCTGAGACCACTATCATCGCGGGGAGCGCCTCGCAGATATCCGGTACGCGCTATGGTGACTATGCCGCTATGTCGGTGGACCCCGTGTCTGGCTGCACGTTCTGGTTTACCGGTGAGTACAATGCAGCCGACCAGTGGTCTACACGCGTCAATAGCTTCAGTATCGATGGGTGTGGTTGCTCGCCGCCGATTCCTGCAGGGCTGGGCACGGCGCCCGATGGAGACCACCGTATCGCCGTTAGCTGGTCTCCTTCCTCGGGAGCCGACAGCTATAACGTGTACCGGGTCGTTGGGCCCTGTTCACAGCCGATCTACGAACGCATAGGCACGCAGGTTGCGGGCACGATGCTTGTTGACTCCAACATATCCGGCATCGCAACACACAGCTACAAGGTCACTTCCTATAACGCGACAGATCAATGCGAGTCTTTCTACAGTTCGTGCGTAGAGGGTGCAACGACCGGACCTTGCTGGGAGCCTCCCTTATTCAGCGGTGTCGATAGCGTAGCGTCGACCGGAGATGATCCATGTGCCTTGCGAGTGACTTGGGCGGCTGCGACGCCGCAGTGTGGTGGGCCGATTGTCTACACGGTCTACCGCGACACCGTTTCTCCCGTGCAGACCAACAGCGGCAACGTGGTCGCCACATGCCTGGATAGTACCAGTGTCGTAGACCGCGCCGTGGCGCCGGGGGTGGCGTTTCATTACCTGGTCCGTGCTGAAGATCTGGCGGGTTCCGGCGGTGGCCCTTGCGGCGGCGGCCTGGTGGAGATGAATATGCAGACGTTGTCCGGAGAGGCAACCGGTCCGGCGTTTCCGCTCTTCACCGATGATGTGGAGAGCGGGGCCGGCGCCTGGAGTGTATACGCAGGGCCGGGTGATCCGGGCGGGACTGTGCCGTGGGCCGTGTCAATGGCCCGATACACGTCACCGACTCGCTCCTTGTTCTGCACAAACGAGCCGAGCGTCAAGGATCAGGTGGTTCAGATTACGGCCGCTCAATCGCTGCCGGCCGGGTGCACATCTGAGTTGATGTTCGAGCACTACGTGGATCTGGACGACCAATATGACGGGGGCGTCTTGGAGTACTCGACGGACAACGGGACGACATGGTTCGATATTCTGGCCGGTAACGGTGGGACGGTGCCGGCCAATGCAAACCGCTTCACGAGTGGGGCCTACGACTGGGTTCTCGAGAGCGGCTTCGGCAATCCTCTCAGTGGACGTCCGGCATGGTCCATCTGGACGGGCGACTGGAGGACCACCACGGTTGACCTGACTGACCTCGCAGGCCAGTCCGTCAAGTTTCGTTGGCGTTTGGGTAGTGACAGTGACGTCGCTTGGGACGGCTGGTATATTGACGATGTGGTACTGTACGGCTGCACCCCTTGCTCTCAGGGCGGCTACCCGGCCTATCGGTCGACGGTTAGCTGGTCGGGGTCGGGCGACCCCGATGCGGACGACAACAGTGATGGGGTCTGGAATCTTGCGGCCTACTTCCATGGGGTCAACCCCATCGGTCCGCTGAGCCCGGCCGAGCAGGCAAAGCTGCCTAGTCTTGAGAGTGATGGGACGACCCTCACCTACAGCTTCGGAACGAGCACGGATTCCGGCATGGTGGCCCGTTTCGCGATCCAGACCAACGAACACCTCGTTGACGGGCCGTGGAGGCCGATACTGCCAACGCCGACTCCGCAGCCGGACGGTACAGTTGAAGTGCAAATTCCCTTCAGCAACATCATGGAACAGCTCTTCTACCGCCTGCGGATTACGGAGTGATATGTGAGCGGGAGGACGCGCCTGCCGTTGGCGAGCTACAGTGGGTGCTAATTGTCTGTTAATAAAAGACGTTCGATTGACTCATCTTTCATGATTGTCTCACTGTTATGGATGTGCGAGTGTTTCATCCAGCAGTGATTGAAAAGAGTTTGGAGTCCTATGCGATACATTCTGTTTCTGTCTATCGTGGCGCTGTCGTGCAGCGCTGTAGGCTGTCGCTCCGTGGCGGTCTATGAGCGGGCGCGCCTGCAGGATCCTCTCATGAAATATGGGGAATCCGCCGCCGAAACACATTTCTACCAGAAAGTCTATTACTCGCGCGAAGGCAGCGTCGGGGGGATAGGATCGTCAGCCGGGGGAGGTTGCGGATGTTACTGATGACTCAGAGACTCTCCCTGGTGTTGGCGCTGACGGTGATCCTTGGATCGGTCGGCATGTTGTCTGCGGCCGAAGGTGATGCCGGCCATGGCTCTATCGAGTTCGGGCTCGGGTTCTACAGCAATGAAGATGGAAGCAACGGCGAGGAAGGCAACCCGTTCCTCGACGAAGAATCCACCATCGTCGAACCCGTTATCGTGTTCGACTACAACATCTCCGACACGACTGCCGCCTGGTTGAAGTTCTCATACGACTACGTGTCGTGTGCCTCTATCGACCGGTTGAGCAATTTCCCGGAACAGAGCGGCGCGTCGGGCGATAACTACATCTCGATCGAAGGTGGCATTCATCGTGAGCTCGACGCCCGGCATACATGGGGCGTTTTTGCTCACCTCTCCGCAGAGTACGATTACTTCTCGGTCGGACTGGGCGGCGATTACAAGAGCATCGCTCCCGATGGCAACTCCTCGATCAAGTATGCCGTGAACGGTTTCTTCGATACCGTAGACCTGATCCGCTACGATGGCACTGAAGATGGATCCGACACCCGTATCACGCTGAGCGGGCAGATCAACGCCTACCAGGTTATCAATCCCGTCACCCATGCCGAGTATGGCGGCGTGCTCACCGTGCAGTCGGGCTATCTCGAGACCCCGTACAATGCGGTGGTTATCGAGGATACCGTGATCGCCAACACCAACCTGGTTGGAAACGCCGCGGGACGCGAGGTGGTTGAAGAGCTGGAGGATTCCCTCGTGCGTGGCGCCGTGTTCGGCAGTGTGCGCCGATCGCTTGCCCCGCGGCATGCCGTGGAACTGGGCGGACGCGTCTACGCTGATTCCTGGGGCATGACCGGCGTATCTCTCGAACCGCGCTGGTACCACTGGCTGATCGATGGCCGGCTGCGGCTCAGGTTGCGCTACCGGCTCTATACGCAGAGCGAGGTCGATGCCTACTCGGAACACTTCCTGACCGAGACCGAGTTCCGCACGCAGGACTCCGACATGGGTTCCCTCACGGCACAGACACTGGGTGGACTGCTAACCCTCGTCAGCGGGGAACGCAGCGAGTACGACTTCGCGGTGGACTACATTACACGGGACGACGGCATCAACCAGACTCTCGGCCGCTTTGCCTATCGGCGTCAGTTCTGATGCGTTTGGCCTGGATAGTCGCGCTTTGTCTGGCGACAGTTTTGTCGTGCTCCGCCCAACCCCTGGTTGAACGGCAACGCAATCTTGGCGTCATGGGCACCAGCCTGCGCCTGGTTGTGATCGGCGAGGACGCGGCCGAGCTCGACCGGGCCATCGAGGCGGCCATTGCCGAGATTCAGCGTGTCGAGGACCTCATGACTGACTGGCGGCCCTCGCCGCTGACCCGTCTCAACGCGCAAGCAGGCCGACCTGCCACGGTGCCGCGCGAACTTGCCGCCATTATCGGTCGCTCTATTGCGGTGTGTACACTCACCAGTGGCGCGTTTGACCCCACGTTTGCGTCCGTTGGCACGCTCTGGGATTTCAAGGCCAAGCCGCCGAAGATCCCTGATGAACCCACCATTCAGGCGGCGTTGGCCTTCGTGGGCGGCGATCGCGTTACCGTCGATGCCGCCGCCAATAGCGTGCGTTTGCCGGCCGGGACGCTGCTTGGCCTGGGAGGCATTGCCAAGGGCTACGGGGTGGACCGCGCCATGTCGGTGCTTCAAGAGCACGGTGTGCAACACGCGATGGTGGACGCCGGGGGTGATATGAAGCTGCTGGGCTTGCGCCACGGTCAACCGTGGGAGGTCGCGGTGAAGCATCCGCGCGAGCGCGAGCGGGCCCTGGCTGCGCTGAAGCTTTCGAATGTCAGCATCGTCACTTCGGGTGATTATGAACGATTCACCGACCACGAGGGGCAGCGCTACCACCACATTCTTGATCCGCGCACGGGCCGTCCGGCCACGGGTGCCATGAGCGCAACCGTCGTCGCACCCAGTGCCGAGCTGGGGGATGCGCTGGCCACGTCCCTTTGCGTACTCGGACCTGTCGAGGGTCTGCAGCTCATTGAGAAGCAGAAACGCGTGGAAGCCGTGGTGGTGGGCATGGATGGAGTCGTCCATGTCTCCAGCGGGCTCCAGGGACAGGTGCGCGCCGGCCCCGTCCCTACAGCAGTTCCTTCACCCGAGTGAGTTCCGTTTCGGCCTCGGTCAACATATCTTCGAAGATCTCCGCCATCGGCTGGATGCGATCCATCAGTCCAACGCTTTGACCTGCCATTAACGAACCTGCTTCAATGTCGCCATCCACAACCGCGTGTCGCAGTGCGCCCATCCAGTACTCCTCCACCTTCAACTGCGCTTCTTCGCGCTTGATGGCCCCGCTGTCGAGCTGCTTGAGGAGATCCATCTGTAGATCGCCGAACTGCTGCATGCCCTTGTTCTGCAGCGCACGCACTGCAACCACCGGCAGGCGTACCCGATCGAACGCCGGCGTCGACACCGCCTCGCGGGCGCGCGCGGCGGCGAAACGCGCCTTGAACTTGTCGTGCGCCAGGCACTCCTCGCTCATGACAAAGCGCGTGCCCATCTGGCATCCTGCCGCTCCCATAAGAAGGAGGTGCGCAACCATCTTGCCTGTTGCGATCCCTCCCGCGACAAACACCGGCACCGAGGGATTGTGGAAAAGAACCTGCTGCAGAAGAATGGTCAGCGATACGTGACCGATGTGCCCGCCCGCCTCGCTGCCTTCCAGGAGTAGAGCGTCTACCCCGAACCGGATCTGCTGCTCCGCGATCGAGATCGTCGACGCAAACGACATCGTTTTGCTGCCAGCCGCCTTGACCTCTTCGACAGCTTGGCGCTTAGGGAAATTACCCGCAAAGATCACAAGAGGAACATCCTTCTCAACCACAACCTTGCGATGGGCGGGGTAGTTCGGAGCAATCGTGACAAGGTTGACCGCGTAGGCGCCGCCCAGCGCGTTGCATCGATCAATCTCCTCGGCCAGCAACTCCGGCGGCATGTTGCCCGCCGCGAGAACGCCAAAGCCGCCGCAGTCATGCACCGCCTTTACCAGCGACGAATCACTGATCCAGGTCATGCCGCCACTGATGAGCGGATAACGCACGCCCAGAAAGTCCGTCCCCGCCTTGCCCAACTTGTTCACTTGCGGAATCGTAAGTTCAACGCTCATTTATCGTCCTCCTGCCGTCCACTCATAGCGTAAGAGGGGATGTGAGACAATAGAGAAGAGCTGATTGATCGGTGACCGTTCCAAATTCTGCAGAATGGGTCTGTCCGTGGGTGTCGGGTGTCGGGTGTCGGTGAGCACGGCTTGGGCGCGCGGCTGTCCCGTGCGCAAGCCCAGAGGCAACCGCCCCCGACACCCGACACCTCTTTCCCCAAAAAAAGCCCCTGCTTGAATGAACAGCCTCCGGAGTGCTACATTGTATTCGGCCACACAGAAGGAAGCCCACCATGAGCGAAGAAACCGTACAGAGCGAAGACATCCCGCGCACACCACCCGAGGAGTACGTCAAGATCGAGTTGGAGCTTGAGCGCGAGAAGATCGCGCTTGAGCGGGAGCGCCTTTCCCACGAGCGTGAAAAGCTCTCGCTGGAACGCATCAAGATGCAGGCCGACTCCGAGTTCTTCGACAGCCGTCGTCGCTACGTGGTTGTCCCGCCCCTGGCCCTCGCCGTGGCTGCTTTCTTCCTCCTGATTGGACTCGGACTGGGTGCCTACCTGCTCAAGGACAGTGGCATCAGGGTAGGCCGCCGAGTGGAAGCCCCCATCCATCTCAAAGCCGAAATCGACGGCATCGAGCGCGAAGGCACCGCCTACCTGCTCTTCGTGAAATAACCCCCTCCCATCCACGCTTGCCTGTACTGTCGTTGTCTGTTACCGTTAAACTCATGGCGGATAACGGAAAACCAGTCCCTCCTGCGGTTCTGAATCGGTTTACGCGCTACTACGCCGCTGTTCAGAGCATGCGCGAGGACGAGGTGGAGTGGGTAAGCTCCACTGCTATCGCTGAGGCGCTTGCGCTGACCAGTTCGACGGTGCGACAGGATCTCTCCTACCTCGATTTCACCGGTGTCTCAAAGCGGGGTTACGAAACCCGGGGTTTGGAGGATGCGCTGGCCCATGCACTGGGTGCGGACAAGGTGTGGAACATGCTCATTGTCGGCGCCGGTAACCTGGGACGCGCCTTGGCCCTTCACCAGGAGTTTCGCCGCCGCGGATTTGTTATCCGGGCCATTTGCGACTCCGATGTGTTCAAGACCGGTCTGAAGCTGGGAGACTTGGAGGTGCAGCGTATGCACCACGTTTCTGACCTCGTGAAGGAACACAACATCGATATCGGGGTGATCGCCGTACCGGGAACAGCCGCACAGGAAGTTGCCGACCTTCTGGTCAAAGCCGGCGTCAAGGGCCTCCTCAACCTCTCACCGGTTCATGTGAGCGTACCCGAAGACATCGCCGTCACCGACGCCCGCATCCTCGCCAGCCTCCAGGAGCTCACCCACGCCCTGATGGGGAAGTAGAGTCTTTGCGTTCTTTGCGCTCTTTCGCGGCCAACTTGATTTGCCTGGCTTAGACCAGCTTCTGCAAGTACTCGATCCACGCATCCATCCCATCGCCGGTTTTGGCGCTCAGTTCGAATACGAACATGCCCGGATGAATCTTGCGCAGGTTCTCGCGGCAGGCCTCCATGTCGAAGTCAAGGTGCGGCAACAGGTCGATCTTGGTTAAGATCGCCACCGGAGCCAGGGAGAAGAGCGAAGGGTATTTGACCGGCTTGTCTTCACCTTCGGTCACCGACAGTAGTGCAACCTTGAAGTGCTCGCCCAAGTCAAAAGCTGTCGGGCAGACCAGGTTGCCGACGTTCTCGATGAAGAGCAGCTTCGTGTCGTCCCCGATGACCTCTTCGAACAGGTCGCCCACGCGCTGGGCCTCCAGATGACACGCACTTTGCGTCTCGATCTGGCGTACCGTTGCGCCTTTGCCTTCAAGCCGCTTTGCATCGTTGTCCGTCTGTTGATCACCGGTAATCACGGCGCAGCCGATTTTCCCCTGCAGGCGTTCGAGCGTACGTTCCAGGAGGAACGTCTTGCCGGTGCCCGGCGCGGAGATCAGGTTGATCGCCGTTACGCCCCGCTCGGCCAGCCAGGCGCGGTTCCTTGCTGCCAGCTCTGCGTTGCGTGAAAGCACCTTCTCCCGCACGGAGAGCACCAGCGAATCATCATGTGTATGCTGATGATCGTCATCATGGCTATGGGGATGGTCATGGGGATGGCTGTGCCCATGGGGATGATCGTGGTCGTGTTCATGTGTGTGGTCCACATCACCACATCCGCATTCGTCACACATTGTTACTCTCCTCGTCTCTGTCTACTTCTATCGTCTCTATCATCAATTCTCGTCCCGCCGCAATCTCGATATCTGTCGAGTCGCAGCTCATGCAGATGGGGAAGGGGCCGTCCGGTGTTGTGGTCTTACCACAGCTCCGGCAGTCCACGCTGGCCGGTATGCGCTGAATGTCCCAGCGTGTATCGGCATAGAGCGTCCCCTCAACGGCCACCGTAAAGGCCATCTCGAGCGCGTAGGGATCAACTCCCGAGAGCGTCCCGACCTGCAACTGCACCGATGCAATCCCGGGCGCTTCATGTTCGACGCGGATCGCCTCGACACGCTCCATAATCGACTGGGCTATGGACAGCTCGTGCACTAGCAGATCCTCGGCAATAGCTCTCCGCGCGGGACATCGACCAACCGGTGTCCGCCCATCAACGTCTCCAGCACAACGCGGCCCGCCTCGGTTGTGACGGCGCCAATATCTTTGGCCCCGCTTCCTTCGGGCATGGCTTGCCACGCCGCGAGAAGCACCGATGCGGCATCTGCGCTGCACACCATCAGCATCCGGCCTTCTGAAGCTACGTGCAACGGATCGAGCCCGAGCAGCTCGCTGACTGCATGGGCGCCGGACGAGATGGGAATGCTCTCTTCCATGATCTGGATGCCGACATCGGCACCTTCCACCATCTCATTGAGCACAGAGGCAAGCCCACCACGCGTCGGGTCGCGCATGAAGCGGACCTCGCCGGCATGTTCTGTCGCTGCCTGCACCAATCGATGAACCGGTGCACTGTCGCTCTGCGGTCCGTTCTGAATGTGGATATTTTCGCGCGATGCCAGCACGGCAAACCCGTGATCGGCAATCGGGCCACTCACCAGGATATGGTCGCCTTCCTGGAGAGTTTCGGGCGACAGCTCAAAGCCGGGCAGCTTGTCGCCGATGCCCGCCGTATTGATGAACATCCCGTCGCACTGTCCGCGCGCCACCACCTTCGTGTCGCCCGTCGCGACGACCACGCCGCTGTCATCCGCCGCCGTCTTGATGCTGTCGAGCACGCGTCGTAGAAGATCCAGCTCTACGCCTTCCTCAAGAATCAGTCCCAGCGACAGCCAGCGCGGCTTCGCGCCGCACACGGCCAAATCATTGACCGTCCCGTGCACCGCCAGATCCCCGATGTTCCCACCGGGAAACTCGATTGGCTGTACCACGAAGCTATCCGTCGTAAAGACGACCTCGCTGCCCGCAACCGGCACCGTCGCGCCATCCGGCAGCCCCTTCAACGGTCCGTCTCCAAACCGCGACACAATCTCCCGGTCAATCAACTCCCGCGAGAGCTGTCCCCCGCCACCGTGGGCCAACAAGATACGATCACCATCACCCATGTTCATCCTCACCGTAGGGAATGCCCCATTCATAGGGCTGAATTCAATATGATACGCCAATCCCGGTCGGCATGAACAGGGCAAAGGAGGAGCGGTGGATTCCAGCTGTGGCGGAAACCAGAGGTGGTAGCTGTAAGGACGTGAAGGGAGACCTACCGCCTACCTTAATCGTCCCGGATGTGAAGCTCTGGAGCTGAGCCGCCCGAGATGACCCACTTGCTGTTGTCTTTCAGTTCCTGGGTCATCAGGTAGTCGAGATACTTTTCCCCGAGCTTCGGGCTCTTGTCGAGTTCCTCCAGCAACATTCGGACCGATTCCTTGCGCGCCTGTGAGACCTGCTCGATCCGGTTCCTTTCCGCCTCGGTCGTCCGCTCTGTTTCGTAAAGCTGCGCGTCGGCGATAATCTGTGTCTGCGTGGCTTGCTCCTTGGCCTCGACCGTGCGCTGCTCCATGATCATGCGCTGTTTAATGGCGGCCTGGACCTCCTCGGGCGGGTAGGTTCCCTGGATCTGGACTAACCGGAACTTCACACCGTAGGACTCCTCCATATCTGCAAGGCCCTGCGTGATGCGCGCGTTCATGTCGTTGCGCTTGTTCATCACGTCAGCCATTGGGGTGGTGTTAACGATGTCACGCAGCTTGCCTTGCACGAACTCCTTGATGATTGAGTCCGTACTGTCGATATCGAGCCGGTACTTCTTGGCATCGGCTATCTCGTACGTGAACTGCAATGACACGCGCATGATCACGCTATCTTGTGTCATCGCGTCCACGTGCTGGATATAGCCCTGGCGCTCCCTGATGTTGACCCGGATGATCTGATCGACCAGCGGGATCTTGAAAACCAGCCCCGGCTCGACCGTTCGCGAGTAGCGCCCCAGTCGGAGGTAGAGGCCCTGTTGATCCTGTTGAATGATGTCAATAAACGAGGTGAGCACTGCCAGCAGGGCGTGGAACCCCACGATCGCGGCAATGACAATCACGGCCAGGCGTATTAGCCAGTTCGATTTCAGGAGCTTGCTGAACCAGTTAGTGCTCATCGGTTGTTCCTCCTTCGGCGCCGGTGGTGGTGCCGCTTCGGTTTTGGTTGTGTTGACTCTTAAAACGTCCAATGCTGACGACATCCACGGTGCGGCCTTGTCCAGGCTTCCCATCTTCCGGACCTGGAGCCAGACACCCACGCCGAGTGCCGCCAGGCCTGCAGCGCATGTGGCCAGGTAGGGTAGGGCAACACGGATCAGCAGGTGCGACCTGACTGATCTTGCGAAGCTCAAGGTGATCAGCGCAGCAACTGCGGCTCCGACTACAAGAGAAACCGTTGCAGCGATAAGCTTGCGGTCAGGCGCCATCAGGTAAGTGGCAAGGACCCACGCAAAAGCACAAGGCACGCCCACCCACACGAAGCTGTTGTGCCCGCCGAGCGCCATGACGCCCACGCCGCACGCGATAGCAGTCACCAGGAAGACCAACCCCACCACGGGAAGCAGACCCGCCCACCTGATCCAATACGCAGCAGAGCGTTGGCGCGCCTCATTCATGGCTGGGATTATAGCAGGGCCACGGTCGCTGGCTAGGGTGAATAGGGGGTCACGCTTCTCCCTTGCCAATAACCCCTCGACGCTCACATCGCGCCTACCTATAGTCGACGGCAAGCAGAACACGATGGATATGAAGGGAATGAAGATATGGACGCTTGCGCTGCTGGTGCTGCCGTGATGGTTATGTTGCTTCCACTGGTGTTCCTGGCGATTGGTATCGGGGGAACCATCTTCTGGATCTGGATGCTTATCGACTGTGCAACCAAGGAACCATCCGAGGGGAATGACAAACTGATCTGGGTCCTGATCATCGTGCTCACCCACTGGATCGGTGCCCTGATCTACCTCCTCGCCAGAAGACCCAAGCGCATCGAAGAATTCGGCAAGTGAATGGCTGTTCGGGCGTAGCCCCATCGTCCGCAACGGCGATTCCCTGGCACGGATCACACGCTACATCCATGACAACCCCGCCCAGTGGGCAACAGATTCGCAGAATCCGACATCCACGACCGATCCTGGAATCAAGCACTAGGAACCGCCTCTCACCAATGCCACGACAGGGGAAAGCAACGCACCGGGAAATTCCTGTATCCCTTGCCTCGGCGCAGTCCCGCTGAGCGGGACGGAGCCGGGCTTGCCAGGGCGTAGTTCCGCGTAGCGGGACGAAGCCTGGGTCACCGAGCCAGATGCTGTAGTGGTTCCAAGAACTGACAAGACGGAATACGACATCACGATGCCAAGATCAGGCAATCGGACCTTCTGCAGAACAAGAGTATCTCGCAGGGACCGCTGAAGGGGTGGTTGGGGTGCAGATGACGCGGGCATGGGTCTTGACATGACCATGTGAAATGACTATATTGCTGTTAATGGAGGTATGGGAGCATGAAGACGCTGGCAATAACGGATTTTAAGGCGCACGCCCTACAGGTGCTGGGTCAGGTCGCGGAAACCCGAGAGCATGTCGTGGTCACAAAGCGCGGCAAGCCCTTGGCCGAGGTGATTCCTTTCAGCCCGGACAAGCCCCGTCCCGGGAAGCTCGCGGATGCCCTGGTGTTTGAGAAAGACATTGTTTCGCCTTTGGGTGAGGATATGTGGGATGCCTGCAAGTGAAGTACCTTCTCGACACTCACACGTGGATCTGGTGGAACATGCACCCCAAGAAGCTCTCACTCAAGGTCCGGACATTGTTGTCCACGCCAAAACGGTACGAGGAGTTGCTCCTCTCCGCAATCTCGCCCTGGGAGTTCAGCAAGCTCCTCGAAAAAGGGCGGCTCGGCATCTCATGTAGCCCGGAGGAGTGGCTTTCGGAAGCGCTGGAGATGTCAAAGCTTCGGTTGGTTCCACTAACCCCAACAATTGCCTACCGTTCGACCTCTCTGCCACAGCCGTTGAACGGCGATCCTGCCGACCAGATCATTGTTGCCACAGCCAGAGAAGAAAACGCCACAATCCTCACTAAAGATGCGGAGATCCTGTGCTACACCCATGCCCGTTCGCTGTGGTAGCGGGGGCTGGTGGGGTCACGTCTCAACATTCAACATTCTCGGGAAAACTGGGGGCGGTGCCCTGAATAGGCCTTAAGCGGAATGGGGCTGGCTTACTATCGCGAGTATTTGTAGTAGGCAGCGCAGGAGCCTTCGGAACTTACCATGCAGGGGCCGAAGGGGTGGTTGGGGGTGCAGGTCTTGCCGAACATGGGGCAGTCGAAGGGGCTGGAGATTCCTTTGATGACGTCGCCGCAGCGGCAGGCGGGGTTCATTGTGCCGATCTGGACCTCGATGTCGTGACGCTTCTCGGCGTCATAGTGACTCCACTCCTCTTTCAGGGCCAGGCCGCTCAGCGGAATCACGCCGATGCCGCGCCAGGAGACGTCGGCGGGTTCGAGATATTTGTCCATCAGGGCCTGTGCCTTGGCGTTACCTTTGGCTGTGACCACGCGCGAGTACTGGTTGTCGACTTCGGCGACGCCATTGACGAGTTGCGTCAGGATGCCTTTCAGTCCCAAGAGAATATCGAGCGGTTCGAACCCGGCGATCACGCAGGGGACGCCGCCTTCGCCGGTGAAGGGGGTGTACGCATCGGCGCCGATGATGGCGCTGACGTGGGCGGGACAGATGAAGGCGTCGATCCTGAGCTCGGGATCGGATCCCAGGGCGGCCAGTGCGGGTGGCACGAGCTTGAAGGCGACGAGGATGGAGAGATTCTCGATGCCCTGTTCAATGGCCTGGTCGATGATGGCGATGGAGGGGGCGACGGTGGTCTCGAAGCCGATGGCAAGGAAGACGATCTCCTTGTCCGGTGTCTCTTTGGCCAACTCGAGCGCGCGCAGGGGTGAGTAGCATACCTCGATCGGGCAGCCTTCTGAGCGTACGGCAGCAAGCGATGTATCGGAGCCGGGGACATTGAGCATGTCGCCGAACGTGACGACGGTGATCCCACGGCGTGCCAGCTCGATGGCGGCATCGATGTAGCCGGCGTCGGTCACGCAGACCGGACAGCCCGGACCGCTGATCAGGTTGATCGGCTCGGGCACAATGTCGCGAATGCCATAGCGCGCGATAGCCATGGTGTGGCTGCCGCAGATCTCCATGATGTTGGTGGTGCGGTCGGAAGGCGGAAGCTGCGCAGCGAGGGACTGGATATCCTCACGCAGTGCAGCCGCGGCGCCAGGATTACGAAACCCATCAATGTACTTCATGCCAGTGCCGCCCGATGTGTCGCGAGTTCTTCAAACAACTCCAGCCGCAAATCAGCTTCCTGGGCGTCGAGGCGTTCGATCGCGAAGCCGGCGTGGATGATGACGAAGTCGCCGATCTTCGGCGCCTCGATCAGCGAGATGTCGACTTCCTGTGTACTGCCATCAAGATCACAGATGCCGCGATTCGGGACAGGGATCTCTTTAATCTTCATCGGTACGGCTAAACACATAGTCATCAACTCCTCTGTCTCAACCCTCGGCGCACGCCATCACCTGCCCGGCGGCGATGCCCCCATCGTTGGGGGGGATCTCTTGATGCACCAGGACGCGTGCCCCCATGGTTTCGAGGACCTCCGTGACCTGGGCGTTCAGAATCCGGTTCATGAATACGCCGCCACTCAGGGCGACGGTTCGCTTCTCACTCGACGAAAACCCATATGCTACCATTCGGCCTGCGGCAAGAGCAAGCGAGTGGTGGAAGGCCATGGCCATGCGCGCGGTCTCATGCCGCGGAATGGGCTTACGTGCACATTGAATGAAGGCGGGAGACCAGTCTACCTGCAGCACGCCCTCATCTTCACGCTCGTCAAAGGGTAAGGACTGCGGCATCGGTCCGGAATAGGTGCGCGCCACGGCTTCGAGGCGGATGGCCGCCTGTCCTTCGTATGTGATGTCCTGCGGGGACGTCCCCAGTGCGGCCGCGAACGCATCAAACAGTCGTCCGGCGGCGTGCGACATGGGCGCGTTGATGCCCTGTGCCGTCTGTTGAATCCACACGGCGAGCGTTTCGTCGTCGGATCCGAGGCGTTCCTGTAGATCGGCCGTGACCGGTACACCGGCGGCGATCCACCGGCCCAGCAACTGACGGGCCGGCTCGCGCACGGCCCGATCGCCGCCGGGGAGCGGGACGGGTGCAAAGGTCGCCAGTCGCTTGAAGCCCCCGGGGCCAATATCCAACAGCTCGGCGCCCCAGATCGTGCCGTCTGTTCCCAGTCCGGTTCCGTCGAACACGAGCGCTAGCCCTTCGGTCAAGCCGTGCTCCCCGAGACAGGCCAATCCGTGGGCGTAGTGATGCTGTACCTCACGAACGGGCAGATCGCCGGCCGCGGCAAGCCGCCTGCCCTGGCGGGTGGCGTGCATATCCGGATGCAGGTCTACGGCGATCATCTCCGGTGTTCGTTGCAGGAACTCGGGAAACACCCGGATGGCCTCTTCAAGACCATTCAGTGCTTCGGGCGTTTCCAGGTCGCCGATGTGTGGCGAGAGCACAAGCTGGCTTTCGTAACCCAGCGCGATCGCATTTTTCAGCTCCGCACCCATGGCCAACACGGTTCGGTCTACCGGGCGGGGTAGGGGAAGGGCCCGTGGCGCGTAGCCGCGGGCACGGCGCCATACCTGTGGACCGGAAGGCTGTTCAATACAGAGCGAATCATCGCAGCGCAAGTTGATCTCGCGATTGTGGAAAAGAAAGCCGTCTGCAATCCCTTGCAGCCTGCGGGAGGCTTCTTCGTTGTCTATGGCAATCGGTTCGCCGCGCCGGTTGCCGCTCGTCATCACAAGCAGGTCAAACGCCGCCACTGGATCGTTACCGGTTGGTTCGGCCAGGAGCGCGTGCAGTGGCGAGGTCGGTAGCATGACACCCAGCGTGTGCGTGTCCGGCGTGAGCAGGTCGAGCGGTGGGGCCGACCCGGGACCGCGATGCGCCTCCAGGACGTCGAGGATGACGATTGGCGCCTGTGGCGAGGTCAGCATCGCCTCCTCGGCCGCCGATACGGTGCAATAGCGGCGGATGACATCGAGCGACGGCGCCATCACGGCGAACGGCTTGTGGGGACGCCCCTTCCTTGCGCGCAGCTTCTGCAGCGCCTCCCGGTTCATCGCATCGACTGCCAGCAGGAACCCGCCCACGCCGCGCACGGCGACCACCTTTCCCTCAGACAGCAATCTGCGCGTCGTAGCGATGGGCTCGCCGTCGATGACTGTGCCTTCGGGCTCACACAGCTGCAGCGAGGGCCCGCAATCGGGACAGGCGACGGTCTCGGCGTGAAAGCGACGATCGGTGGGGTCGGTATACTCCTTTTCGCAGATAGGACAGAGCGGGAACTGTTCGAGCGTTGTCCGTTCGCGGTCATAGGGCATGCTGTTGACGACCGTGTAACGCGGCCCACAGTTCGTGCATGTAGTGAAGGGATAGCGGTAGCGGTGCGCGGCGGGGTCGAAGATCTCTTCCCGGCAATCCGGACATATGGCCAAGTCGGCCGGGATCTGGACCTCCTTCTCGCCTGACTCATCGCTGCTAACGATCTCGAATAGCGCGGAGCGTCGATCGAGTAGCTCGCGTCCGGTTTCCTGCAGATCGTCGATGACAGCATGCGGGGGTAGGGCATCGGGTAGCATTTCCAGAAACTGCTCTACGGTCTCGGGAATCCCCTCCAAAACCAGATGCACGGTGTTCGTTCGATTCTGGACCGATCCGCCAAGGTGCAGTTGCGTCGCCAGCCGATACAGCGCGGGCCGGAACCCGACCCCCTGGATCGTGCCGCGTATCTCGTAGGTGTATCTAAAGGCGGATGTCATTGCTGTTGCCTTTGGCTGTACTGCTGCGTGACTAGGAGATTAGGGCGAAAGACTAAGGAGAAAGATTAGGGGGGACTGAGTGTACCTTAATCTTTCGCCCTAATCCTTCGCCTTAATCTTCTCCTCTCATCTCGTGCAGGACGGCCAGTACATACTCCTGGAATCTCTCCTCCAACTCCGGCGACAGCCCTTGATCGACATCCATAGAGGCGGGTTGGATGGCGAAGATTTTGATGGGGGGGATGGGTTGGTCGATTTGTTTGGCCAGCTCGATCAGTCTCAGGATATCGCCCTCGTGTGTAGAGATGCCGCCGGTGACTTTGTGGGTCTGGACCTCATCGGGCGTGAATACGGTGAACTCACCGGGCGCTCCACCATAGTGCACCGCATCCACGACGACCAGCAGGTCGGTATCTTCATTGAAGTAAGTCAGCACCAGCATGCCGTTGTTGCCTACCTCAACCGCCTCAAAACCGTCGTCCAGCCCCTGTTCGGCGATGTGCTCAACGATGCGCAGCCCCACACTGTCATCCCCCATCGCATAGTTGCCCAACCCCAGTAGATACTTCATGTTCAGCCCCAGTTCTTTCTGACGCGCTCCATCCGCCTATAACAATGGCACGACTGTGAGATTAGGGCAAAAGATTAGGGCGAAAGATTAAGGGAGAACTGAGTGTACCTTAATCTTTCGCCCTAATCTCTTGCCTTAATCTTTCCCCCGAAAAAGGAAAGGCGCCCCGGATGTCCGGAGCGCCTTCCAAGTAATCGGGTCAAGCCGCTTACTTCTTGAACGTTACGTCGAGGTAATGGGTCGAGCAGGAGATGCAGGGGTCGTAGGCCCGTACGAGCATCTCGAGCATCAGCTCCATCTCTTTCTCGGTCTTGTCCATGGCCAGGAGTTCCGGCACCAGCTTGTCGAAGTCGCGCTGGATGTTGCCGTGGTTCTGGTTGGTCGGGATGATGCAGTTGCCCATCGTGCAGAACCCGTCCTGATCGTACTCGTACTCGTGGAACAGGATGCCGCGCGGCACTTCGGTCGCGCCGGCGCCGCGGCCGAATTTGGTCGGCTCGACGGGTTTCTCATCCTTGAGTCCGATTTCCAGGATCTGGTCAATGTAACCGACCGACATGTACACGCTGTGCACCGCTTCGAGGAACTGTGCCACGCTGTTCATGTAGGGGTTGAAGCAGAGCGTCTTGAAGCCGAGGGCTTCGGCCAGCTTCTTGGCTTCAGGATGCAGCATGTCGTAGTTCAGGTTGATGCGCGCCAGGGCGCCGGCCATGTAACTGTCCATGTTGTGCTTGGCAAACTTGGCCGTGGCCTGGTCGGTCACGTACTCGTTGGTCACGGCGCGGTAGTCGCTCACGTCGATCAATTCGCGCGATCCGTCCGGCATGACGCAGCCGATCTTGCCGTCGTAGAGGCCGTATTCCTTGTCATCGACGAGGCCGACATACTCGGTCTCACGCGTGAAGTCAGGAATACCACCGGCCAGCTCGCCGAGCAGTTCGAACGTCGCCACCGCATCGGGCACCGCCCCCAGAAGCTTCTCTTTCAGCTCGCGCAGGTTGTCCTCGCCTTCGCGGACGTTGCGGGCGCCGCCGGGCAGGGAGGCGAATCCGCCTACCACCGCGCGGGTGGGATGCGTGGTGCGGCCGCCGATGCAGCTGCCCCACTCATGGCCCAGGCGTTTCATCCGCAGCGCACGCTTCACGACGTCCGTGTGTGTCGGGACGAGCGGGAAGACCGAGGGGGCGCCGAGCAGATCGGGAGCCACCAGGAAGTAGACATGCAGGATGTGGGAGTCGAAGTTCTCGGCATGCTTCAGCACGCGACGGAGCAGGTCCGTCTGTTCCGAGATCTCGATGCCCAAGGCGGCTTCGGAGGCCTTCAGCGAGGCCAGCGTGTGGCCGACCGAGCAGATACCGCAGATGCGGCTCGTGATACGGGCGACTTCGCTGTAGTGACGGCCGCGCACCATCGCTTCGAAGAAACGGGGTGCTTCGGGAACCTGCCACTCACATTTCTCAATTGTGCCGTCGGTCACGTTGACAACGATGTTGCCGTGTCCTTCGACGCGTGTCAGATGATGTACATCAATCTTTGCGTTTTGTGTTGCCATTATGCATCACCTCTGTGGTTGGCCGTGAACATGCGGGACTTGTCCTTTGCCCAGCGTTCAGGGAGGTTGCCGTTCTCTTTCAATACCAGCTCCATGGCGGCCTCGTTGGGGTTGGCCACCATGCCGCGACAGGCTTCGCAGGGGATGCCGTCGGCGGGGCAGGGGGCGCCACAACCGGCCAGGGAAATCGGGCCCAGGCAATGGTCGCCGTCATCGTAGCGGCAAACCGTCTCACGACGCTTGCACTCTACGCAGACCGGGTAGGAAGGAATGTAGACCTTCGACGTACCGTGCACGAGCTGTTCCACCACGCGGATGAATTCGGCCTTGTCCATCGGGCAGCCGGGAATCTCGTAGTCCACCTTGATGGCGGCCGAGATTGGCAGGGCCTTCTGTGAGTCAAGGTGCGGACGTTTGGCGTCCTCGCCATAGACCTCTTCAGCGTAATCATCGGTGTGATTCTTCAGCGCGTTGACACCGCCGCTGGCGGCGCAGGCACCGTAGGCCACGACCACGCCGGCGCGCTCGCGGATCTCTTCCAGGCGGCGCCGATCGGCTTCGCGTGTGAAGGAGCCCTCGATAAAGGCGACGTCGATGGGTTCGGTGGTCTTCTCGCTCATGGCTTCCCGGAACTCGACCGGTTCGACATGCTCGAGCAACTCGACGAACGGCTCGCCATAGTTTGTCAGTTCAATTTGGCAGCCTTCGCAGCTCGCGAAGTCAAACCATGCACATTTGACCTTAGCCATTATATAGCCTCCTCAAGCGTTTCGATTTCCGAGTAGCGGAAGACCGGTCCATCCATGCAGACGTACTTGTCGTTGATCTGGCAGTGACCGCACTTGCCGACACCGCACTTCATGCGGCGTTCAAGGTCAACGAAGATGTTGGAGCGCGGCACGCCGATCATATCCAGTTCGCGGATAACGAACTTGTACATGATCGGGGGACCGCAGATGATCACCTTCGTCGCGGGGGTGATCTCAGTGGTCTTCTCGAACAGCGTCGTGATGACACCGACGTTGCCCTTCCAGGCGGCGTCGGGCGTATCGACGGTGTCCATGTAGTGCATGCAGCTATCGCAGCGCCACGCTTCGAGGTCTTCCTCGAAAAGCAGGTCGTGCGGGGTCTTCGCGCCGAAGAACAGCGTGAATTTCCCGAAGTCCGCGCGGTGATGCAGGATGTACTCGATCATGCTGCGGACCGGGCAAAGGCCGATGCCGCCGGCCACGATCAGGACGTCCTCGCCCTTGAACTCGTCGACGGGGAACCCGTTGCCGAGCGGACCACGAATCGTCATGGTGTCGCCCGCGTTGAGGTCACCCAACGCCTTGGTCACCTTGCCCAGCACGCGTACCACCAGGTCGAAGCTTTCGCCGTTGGTGGGGGAGCTGGCCAGGCCGAGGGGCACTTCGCCGTAGCCGAACAGGCCGGCTTCAACGATCTGGCCCGGCTCGTAGTCGAACCGCTCGCCGCTCTGCAGCTTCAGTTTGAAGTGTTTCTCCGTGGATGTGATCATCTGGGCATCGATGATGTCAGCGACATGCGGAAGAAAGATGCTCTCGTTGTTGTCGTTGCATGTACAGGTCATGTTATTGCTCCAGTATCTTGTTGATCACCGTTGCCGGGTTTGCGATATCCGCGGTGCAGGCGCCCGAACAGCGTCCGCAGCCGGTGCAGGCGGGGCCGCCCAACTGCTCGTTGAGATAGGCCGCCTTGCGCATGAAACGGTGGCGATAGCGCTCGCCGCGATCTTCGCGGAAGTTCTCGGAGCCGCCCGGGGAGGTGACTTCGGAAAACTCGGTGGTCAGGCAGGCATCCCAGAGACGGAAACGGCTGCCGGAGGCGCCGTCCACGTTCCACTCGTCCTGCACATCAAAGCAGTAGCAGGTGCAGCAGACAATGTTGCAGCTTCCGCAGGAGAAGCACTTCTCCGCGAACTCGTCCCATACCGGGGAGTCGAAGCTGTTGCGCACCTTCTCGCGGATCTCCGCGGCGGTGCCGTTGAGCTTCTCGGGGCAGTCTTCCTCGGCCTTGCGGTTGACCTCGGTCGCCGCGGCGACCTGCGCCTCGGTGGCATCCTCGAAGGCGCCCAGCGCGACCAGGCTCTCGCCCTTTTCCGTAACGGCGTCGACGGCATAGCCACCCTCGATCTTCGTCATAAAGGCGTCGTGACCGGTCAGCCCACGATCGGCATTCATCGTGCCGAAGAACGCGTGCTTGTAGTGGTTCTGCACGCTCGAACCGATGATGATCGTGGCCTTACGGTTGGCCATGTAGTTGTTGTCGTACTCGCGGTCCGAGTAGAAGATGTCGGACATCGCGATCCCCTTGATGTCGTGGGGATGCGCGCCCAGAAGCACCTGCTCCTGCGGATCGATTGCCGAGGTGAACCCATCCTTATTGAAGTGGATCAGGTCCTGCTTGGCAGGGAAGAACACCTTCTTCGGCGGAAGAATGGTGGTATCGTAATCGAGCCGTAGCTCGCTGACATCGACCAGCTTATCGAACACGAAACGTGATCGCTTCGCGACTGGCGCAATGACCGGATACTTGCTCATCAGACCCTCCACAAACGCGGACAGGTTCTGGTCACTGAGGAAGTATGACTTCATTCATGGACCCCTTTCATTGGGCGGTGTCGTTAGGAAATTAACGAATTAAGCTGGGTACACTAGCAGGTGTCTTCGAGGGGATCAAGTGGTGTTTGGGGTAGGAGGCGTACTTTTTTCCTAATACGTTGTTTTGGGCCCAGAATAGACGACACCCATTTGAATTGCTGGCAACCACGGCACGCGCTATAGTCCGGCCCATGGATTCGATTCTAGCCAAGATCAATGGGCCGAGGGACCTGAACGGACTGAGCGTGGGCGAACTGGAGGCGCTTTGTGCCGAGCTGCGCAAGGAGATCATCGAGACGGTCAGCCATACGGGTGGGCATTTGGCGGCCAACCTGGGTGTTGTGGAGCTGACTGTGGCCCTGCTGCGGACATTCGATCCCCCGAACGACAAGATTGTCCTCGATACCGGCCACCAGTCCTATACCTATAAGCTGCTCACCGGGCGCAGGGACCGCTTCTGCACCCTACGCCAGTATGGCGGGATTTCCGGGTTCCAGCGTCGCACGGAGAGTGAATATGACGCTTTCGGAGCCGGGCACGCCGGGACGGCCCTTTCCGCCGCACTCGGTATGGCGGTTGCGCGCGACCGCCAGGGCGGCGACAACCACGTGGTGGCGGTCCTGGGCGATGCGGCCGCGAGCTGCGGAATCTCGCTCGAGGCCATGAACAGCGTGGCCACGACCACGAAGCGCCTGGTGGTGGTGCTTAACGACAACGAGATGTCGATCGGTGAGAATGTCGGATCCCTCTCTCGTCATCTCGGCAGTTTGCTGGCCAGTCCGCGCTACAACCGGTGGAAGCGCAGACTCGAGAGTGCCGCCACACGCATGCGCATGGGGGGCTTGCGCTCGATCTATTATCGGCTCGAAGAGTCGATCAAGGGACTTTTCCTTCGTAGCGTGATTTTTGAGGAATTGGGCCTGCGCTACATTGGACCCGTGGATGGCCACAATATCCCGGCCCTGTTGGATGCCCTCAAGATCGTGCAAACGTCCGACCGACCTATCCTGCTGCATGTCTCCACGCGCAAGGGGAAGGGGTACAGCTTCGCGGAGCAGCATCCGGAGAAGTGGCACGGGGCAACCTGTTTTGACGTCGACTCGGGCGATTCGCTCTCGGCGCCCACGACGGCCAAGTATTCGAATGTCTTCGGCTCTGCGCTCGCACGTCTGGCTGCTGACGATGAGCGCATCGTGGCCATTACGGCCGGGATGTGTTCGGGTACAGGGCTGGCGGCGTTCGGCAAGGAATTCCCTGGACGACTTTTCGATGTAGGGATTTCTGAAGAGCACGCCGTTGTCTTTGCCGCGGGACTGGCCGCCGAAGGCATGCGGCCGGTGTTCGCGGTCTATTCCACTTTCCTGCAGCGCGCCGTGGACTGTCTCCTGCACGATGTGGCCCTGCAGGATCTTCCCGTGGTGTTCTGTCTCGATCGCGCCGGAATCGTGGGCGATGACGGCCCGACCCATCACGGCGTGTTCGACATCGCCCTGCTGCGGCCGGTTCCCGGCCTCATTATCATGCAGCCGAAGGATGAACCGGAGCTGTGTCACATGCTGAAAACGGCATTCGATAGCGGCAAGCCGGCGGTGATCCGCTATCCGCGCGGCGCCGGCCCGGGACACGACATGCCCGCGACATGCGAGCCGCTCCCCATCGGTAAGGCCGAGGTACTGCGTGAGGGCAAGACGGTGCAGTTCTGGGCATTGGGCGACATGCTTCCCTTGGCCGGGGCATGCGCCGACCAGCTTCGCGAGCAGGGCATCGAGGCGGGTATTGTGAATCCCCGCTTCATCAAGCCGCTGGACAAGGATCTGCTCACGCAGCAGGCACAGGAGGCGCGCGTGATTGTCACAATCGAAAACGGCGTCCTAACCGGTGGTTTCCGTGACGGCGTGGCCGAAGCGTTGCGCGAAAGCGGCTATGCAGGTCGCGTCCTGCCCGTTGGTTGGCCGGACCGCTTCGTACCCCACGGCGCCTGCCCTAAGCTCATGGAATCCCACGGTCTGACCCCGGCAGCAATTGTCGATCGTATCCAGGCTCTTCTCTGAAGAGAGTCCTTTTTTGAGTCCTTTTTTTGACAGGATTAACCAGTCCTGATGGTCTGAAGATGGAAGCCAAGGAGATTGGGGCAGAAGATTAGGGCAAAAGATTAAGGTACACCCACTCTCCCCCTAGTCTTTCGCCTTAATCTGTCGCCCTAATCTCCCTCTCAAAGAAGATCCATGAAACAGCGCCTCGATAAACTGTTGGTAGAGCGTGGGCTTGTGGAGAGCCGTGAGAAGGGGCAGCGGCTGGTGATGGCGGGGCAGGTGTTGGTTAATGGGCAGCCGGGCACCAAGGCCGGGCACCAGGTTGCCGACGACGTGGAGATCGTCGTCAAGGCACAGGAACGTTTTGTCAGCCGTGGCGGCGAGAAGCTCCAGGCCGCTTTCGACCATTTTCCGATCGTTGCCGAAGGCAAAGATTGCCTCGACATCGGCGCGTCCACCGGAGGCTTCACCGACTGTCTGCTGCAGCACGGCGCCGCGCGGGTGGTGGCGGTTGATGTGGGCAAGGGCCAGCTGCACTGGAAGGTGCGCCAGAATGAACGCGTCACCGTGATCGACAAGACCAATGCCCGCTATCTGATGCCCGATGACCTGCCATTTGCGCCCCAGTTGATCACCGTGGACGTTTCGTTTATCTCGTTGACCCGCATTCTCCCCGCGGCTATAGGTGTGATGGCCGAAGGCGCTGAGCTGGTGACGCTGATCAAGCCGCAGTTTGAGGCTGGCCGCGAGCAGGTGGCCAAGGGCGGGGTGGTCAGGGATGAGGCGGTCCGCAAGCAGGTCGTTGACAGCATCCGTACCTTCGGCGAAGATGAATTGGGCCTGACGTGCCGCGGTGTGTGCGAGTCGCCGGTGCGCGGGCCGGCCGGGAACATCGAGTACCTCGCATATTGGTGCGACGTGGCAGGGGACGAGAAATGAAGACGCTTGGTTTGATTGTGAATAGGCGTAAGCCGCGTGCGAAAGACGTGGTGGACCAGATTGCGGGCAAGGCGCGTGAGCTCGGGCAGACATTGATCGCCGAATCTGAGACGGCGGCGCTGTGTGACGATATCGAGGCCGTCAGCCGGGAGGCGCTGGTTGAGCGGGCTGATGCCATCGTGGCCTGTGGCGGCGATGGCACGATGTTGCGTGCGGCGCGCATCCTGGATGGAGACGACACCCCGGTCATGGGTGTGAACATTGGCAGTCTCGGCTTCCTTACCAGCATTGCCGAAGATGGGTTGGATCACGCGCTCGAAAGCCTGGCGGCCGGCGACATGGATATTCATCACTGGGCAGTGGCTGATGCGGTCGTGCTCTCGCGCGGGACCGAGGTGGGGTACTATCGCGCACTGAACGATGTCGTGCTGCGTGGCGGTACCTCGCGCGTGGTGACGCTGGATCTGTCCGTCGATGGCGACCACGTGACGTCCTACATGTGTGACGGACTGATCGTGTCCACCCCGGCCGGCAGCACGGGGTATTCGCTGGCAGCCGCAGGCCCCATCCTCACGCCATCGGTCAATGCGTTTGTGATCAGCCTGATCTGTCCGCACACACTCTCCTCGCGTCCGCTGGTTGTGCCCGACAACGGCGAGATTCTTATCACGGTGGGCGATACGGGCGGAGGGCTCTTCCTGACGGCCGACGGCCAGGTGGGGCAATCCCTTGAGCAGGGCGATTGCGTGAAGATTCGGCGCAGCGGGAAAGATGTGCGGTTTGTACAGGTCCCGGGTCACAGCTACTTCGCGGTTCTACGCGAGAAACTTACCTGGAGCGGATCCACCCGGCACGGTTAGGGGAGAGTGTGGGGGTGTGTGAGTGCGTGAGAGAGGGGTGAAATGCGAGTAGGTTTTATTGGTGGCGGCAAGATGGCGGAAGCGATGATCCGCGGGATCGTCTCTTCCGGATCGGTGACGGCAGATGACGTGCTGGTCAGCGACATCAGTGAAGAGCGGTGTACGCTTCTTAAGGACCAGTACGGGATCCAAGTCTGTTCGGGCAACGCCGAGCTGGTTGGTGTGTGTGATGTGGTGTTCCTGGCGGTCAAACCGCAGGGGCTTGCCCCGGTACTGGAAGAGATCGGCGCGGGCGTGACGGAGCAGCACCTGGTACTCTCCATTGCGGCCGGGAAACGCCTCGACGGCATGGCGGCCGTGCTCAGCTCCGCGCGGCTCGTTCGCGTCATGCCGAATCTGCCTGCGACCGTGGGCGAGGGGATGAGCGCATACTGCATGACAGCGGGCGCCACCGATAGCGATCGCGACGTCGTGCAGACACTGTTGGGCAGCTTTGGCAAGGTCGTGGAACTTCCCGAGGAGCAATTCGATGCCGTCACGGCGGTCAGCGGCTCGGGGCCGGCCTTCTTTGCCCACTTCCTTGCCCTTGTGATTGAGGCCGGTGAGACGTTGGGCCTCGCTCCGTCCGATGCTGCACTCCTGGCCACGCAGACCATGCGCGGCACCGCACAGTTGCTGAGCGAACAGGCGAGCAGTCCGGCCGAACTCGTGAAGGCCGTCTGCTCCAAAAAAGGCACCACGGAGGCAGGCATGGCGCAGCTCTCCTCGCCTGTCCTGGCTGACATTGTTCAGGCTGCCCTACAGGCCGCCGCCGACCGCAGCCGCGAACTCAGCGCATAGGAGTCTCCGCCCTCCGCCCTCCTCTTTTCCCTTGCCTGTTTCACGGCATGGGTACAAGGTGTTCATACTGAAAGCGAACGGCTGTACCGGGAGATAGTTCGTGGGAACAGATCCAAGAGCAGGCCGCACCATGCGGATCGATGTGGCCTTGGACGAACTGGGGCCGGCCCCCGGTAAAACGCCAACACGTACCATTCGGGTTCGCCCCCGCTCCGAGGTACGCGACCCTGTGTCTGACTTCAATCCGCTGGCCGGACAGGAGTTCCAGGCCCTGCTGCAGAGTTTCTATGACGGCACGATCATTGCCGGCCTCGATGGCACCATCCTCGACATGAACCAGCGCATCACGCAGCTCGTGGGGATAGCGCGGGAAGATCTGTTGGGTGAAGCGGCGATGGGGCTCATGGTTGGCGCCGACGAGGAGTTGCTCGAGACGATCCGCGACACGGTTGAACACGAACGCCATGTCCTGTTGCAGGCATACGTTGTGCGCGAAGGCGAAGAGGATTTTCCTGCCGAAGTAGCCGTCAACCGCCTGCAGCTCAGCGGACGTGACTATCTCTGTTTCTTCCTCCGCGACGTTAGCCTGCACAAGCAGGTGCAGCAACGTCTGCGCGTCGAGCACTCGGCGGTTCAGAACGCCGGAACGGGCATTGTCATTGCGGCCCTGGATGGGAGCATCCGCTACGTCAATCCCGCCTTCGTACGCATGTGGGGGTGCGAGGATGCGGAGAGTATCCAGGGCGACGATGTTCGCGACGTGTTTAGTGATGCCGAAGAGGCGGAGCGAATTGTGGACGTTGTTCTAAGCGGGTCAACCTGGGAAGCGGAGGCCCAGGCGCGTCGTTGCGATGGCATGGCTTTCTACGTTGCCGTTTCGGCGACGGCGAACCAGGACGAAGAGGGCAACATCACCGGACTGGTCTTCTCTTTCATGGATGTGGATGCCCGCCGCCAGGCGGAAGAGGCGCTGCGCCGCTACCAGGCAGAGCTGGAAGACATCGTCAGCGAGCGAACCGAGGGATTGCGCGAGGCCAACCTGAAGCTCGAGCAGGAAATCACCGAGCGCGCGGCGGCCCAGCGCGAGATAGAGAATACGACGCACTACCTTGAAACCATCATCCGGACATCCCATGACGGTATCTTCGTGGTGAATGCCGGAGGGCAATTCGAGTTCCTCAACGAGGCCGCCGTCCGGATCCTGGGTTGGCCCCACTCCGAGATTGTCAACCAGCCGTTTGTCAAGGTGATCCCGGAAGACAGCCACGAGTTCATCATGGAACGCTGGGAAGAGGTGCAGCGCGGCGAGGGCGAGCCCTACGAAGTGGATATCCTGACAAAGGCCGGTGCACGGCGTAGCCTGATGGTCAGCCATCGCGACATGATGATCGGCAGCGAACCGAAGTATTGCGTGGTCGTTCGCGACATCACGGCACGTCGCCAGATGGAAGATGACTTGCGCGAGGCCATCCGCACGCTCGAGAAACACAACATGGAGAAGACGGCCTTTGTCAGCAACGTCTCCCACGAGCTGCGTACCCCGCTTACCTCCATCGCATACGCAACGGATAACCTGCTCGACGGCGTGTTCGGGGAGGTGAACGACAAGGTGCGCGATTATCTTGCCATGATGCGGGAGGACTGCAAGCGCCTGACTGGAACCGTGCAGGACATTCTCGACCTGAGCCGTTTGGAGGCCCACCGTCTGCGGCTCCGGCGCCGCAAAGTGCCCGTGGCGTGGATGGTGCGCCGATGCGGTGAGTCGGTCCGGATCCTGTGCGAGAAGAAGGAGCAGAACCTGAAGATCGACGTGCCTCCCGCATGCGGATTTGCCCTCTGCGACCAGCGCCGGCTGGAGCGAGCCTTGGGGAACGTGTTGCAGAATGCCGTCAAGTTCACGCCTGATAAAGGGCGCATCACGCTCACTACGGTTCCGGCCGATGGTCACGTCATGATTTCGGTGACGGACAGCGGCGTGGGGATTCCGGCTGAGCATTTAGCGAAGGTCATGGATCGCTATTACCGGGTTGGTGAGCGGGTCGTGGGGACGGGGCTCGGTCTCGCACTGTGCAAGGAGATCGTGGAGTTGCACGGAGGCGAGGTGACGATCGAGAGTCCGCCGCCGGGTGAGGAAAGTGGCACGCGCGTATCGATTTCGCTCCCGATCGAGGAGGCACCCAGTATCGCCGTACTTGCCAGGGACGGTACCGTATGTGAGCATTTCCTGAACATCCTGGACGGCGTACGCTACTCGGTTGAGGTCTGGAATCCTGAGAACGGCGCTATCGATGTGGCTACCACCGACACGGTGGATGCGTTGGTGATGGACCTTTCCACCTGTATGCCTGAGTCGCTCGACCTGTTGGCCAAGACGCGCGGACAGCAAGCCGACGAGGTGGTGGGTATGGTGGCCGTAGGAGGGCATGAGCTGCAGGGCGTGCCCCGGGAACTGCTTGAGGCCATGCACGTGCCTCTTGTGACGGAGTACGACTCGAACGAACTTGTCGAAGCGATTGAGAACGCCATCTTTGGATCGAATCATCACCAGAGTAGTGAGTAGGGGGCAGAGCTATGCAAGCTGGACCGAGCAGGGGACAGACCATACTTCTCGTTGACGATGAAGAGCATCTGCGTGTGACCGTCAGCGATTTTCTGACTTTCCAGGGCTATACCGTTGAGTTGGCCCGCAGCGGCGAAGAGGCGTTGAAGACGCTCGATTCGATAACGCCTGATCTTATCATTCTGGATATCAGCATGCCCGGGATCGGCGGTATGGGGTTTCTGCAGCGACTCTCGCGCACCGCGGGCAATGCGCCTCCCGTAGTGATTCTGACAGCACGGTCAAACCTGCAGGGCTTCTTCGACGGCCTGGATGTGGCCGGCTTCGTGTCCAAGCCGTGTGAGAAGACCGTGTTGCTGGGCCAAATCCAGCGGATACTCGGCGATGACGCCCCCGCGCGGGAAAAGGACGCGGCAGGCGACACGCTGCACGTGTTGCTGGGTGAGGATGATTCCGATGTCTTCGAGGTGCTCAAGCGGATGTTCTCGCGCCACGGGCACAGTGTAACCCGTGCCGAGAGTGGCCCGGCCGTGCTTGAAGCGGCTGCGACGGCCGGGGTGGATGTGGTGGTGCTCAAGGAGTACCTGACCAAGCTGAATGGGTCGGCTGTTGCCACCCTGTTGCGGACCATGCCCAGCACCCGGGCGATTCCGATCGTGCTCTACGACATGGTGGGGGCGATTTCCATGACGGGGTCATCGTCGGCTGGCTCAAAAGCGCCCGTTGACAGGTACATCGAGGTCCATGAACCCTCCGAGGTGTTGGATGCCGTGGAGAAAGTAATCGGCGCGGCATAGCGTGACTACCTTGACCCCCTGCCGTAAAGCCCTATGATACGGCTGTCACATGTCCACCCATGTTCAGTCGGAAAGCAATCAGTTGAGTAGGCTAGATATACCTGGATTCGAGGTCCTCGAGCGGATTGGCAGCGGCGGCATGGCTGTCGTCTGGCAGGCCCGCCAGCTGTCCCTGGACCGCATTGTCGCCATAAAAGTGCTATCGTCGCATCTCTCCGCCGATGCGGATGATATTGAACGATTCAAAACGGAGGCCCAGGCCGAGGCCAAGCTGAAGCACCCCGGCATCGTGCAGGTCTACGATGCCAATGTTGAGGCGGGACTGTGCTACATCGTCCAGGAGTTCGTGGACGGGTATTCGGTGGGGGACTGGATCCGCCGCAAGGGCGCCCTGTCAGAGGAAGACGCCCTCCTGGTGGCCGGCTACATCACCGATGCGCTGGCGTATGCATGGGAAACGGCGGGCGTCATCCACTGCGACATCAAGCCCGACAATATCCTGATTGATGCCGACGGTTCGCCTAAGGTCACGGATCTGGGTCTGGCACGCACCATCAGTGCAATGACCGATGACCGCGTGAGCAACGAGGTCATGGGTACCCCCGCCTACATGTCACCCGAACAGATCCAGGGATTCACCAATCTCGATTGTCGTACCGACATCTATTCCCTCGGTGCGATGCTCTACCAGTGCATCACCGGAAAGATGCTTTTCCAGGGCAATGCAGAAGAGGCTGTGATGGAAAAACAGCTTGGCGAGCAAGTGCCTGCCCCACAGGAGGTGAGCAAAGAGCTCTCATCGGCCGTCTGCGGACTGGTTGAGAAGATGCTGGCCAAGGATCGCGATGATCGGTACCAGGACTGGGAAACCGTGCGGATCGACATCACGAGAGCCAAGAGCGGCCTTCCACCTGTCGAACCTCTGAAGAAAGCCGGGCTGAGCACGGTTGAACACACGCCCATGCCCCTGGTGGTTCATGCCCCGACCGGGGCGCTCCACGCGAAGCGACCTCAGAAGCGGCACTCCCCGTTGCTTCCGGTCCTGGCAACACTCATGGCGGGCATCGTGGGCGTCATGGCCGGCATGTGGGGGTATGGGAAGTTGATGGAGCGCGTGGCGCCGGAAGAGGTCGAAGCAACGGGCGACGTGCCCGCGGCTACGACCCGTTCCGTCCGCTCGGCCGATAAACGGCCGCAGAAGCTTCTGGAGCAGGCTCGTAAATGGCGGGCCGATAACCCCGGGGACTACCAGGGGGCGGAGAATTGCTACCGCCGTGTCATGGTTATAGGTGCAGGCACCGAGTTTGCCCAACGGGCCGCCGATGAGCTTGAGCAGATGCGGGCGGAGCGCGAGGAGATGGCCCGCGCAGTGGTTCAGGAACTCACCGACCGCGTGGCGCCGATGGTGGAGCGCGAGGAATTTCTCGAGGCCGCACAGGTTTACATAGACTATGACGGGACGATGGCGGTCGAGACGGCCGACACCCGGGCCCAGCGGGCGGCGGAACTGCGCACCCGGCACGAGGACATGGAGCGTCGGGATCGCATGGCTGAAGTCGAGCAGCGCGAGTGGAAGAAGACCGTTCTGGATGATGTCGCGGCCGCGCTGTTGACCGACGGGCTTGCAGAAGGGCAGCGCATCTTGCGGGATGCGTCCGCAGAGGCCGTCGACGAGGACCAGGCTCTATCCTTGTCGAAACTCGATCAGATTCTGGCGGATGCCGCGGATACGGACACCGAGATCGTGGAATCGTTCGTCGCGCAGGCCGGCCAGGTGGTCGAGGTAGCCATGAAGGCGGGGACCCGCAAAGTCAAGGTCGTGGGGGCCAAGGACGGTGTCGTGTACGCGCGACTGGTGACGTCCGTCAACGGCGTTTCAGTGGAGCTGCAGATTCATCCGAGTGATCTTGCGGCCGGGGAGCGCCTGGCGCGCATGGGTAGCGACGACGATCCGGACGTGGCGCTGGCCAAGGGCCTGATGGCATGGCGGGCAGGCGCCATGGACTATGCACGCCGTTTCTGGGGACAGACCGACCCGATGATTTCCGACCGGTTGGTGGCCTCGGTCAACGAACGTTCGGCGACCGACAGCGAGAAGGAAGCCGAAACGGATCTGATCCACTTGCTGCGCAGTCTCGGCCTTCCGTTTGAAGACTCCTACAGCAAGGAGGTCGCCCTCATCCAGTTGCGCTCGATTTCCCTCAACAGCTCGGACGGGGATCGCGTTGAGATGGCCGTGGCGCGCTATCGCCAGCAGCACGGCGAGACCGTGTTTGGGCGCGAGAACGACGTTGTGCTCAGGGCCGTTCTGGAAGCCGTCGGGATGGCCGCGCTGAAGGAAAGCCGGTACAAGACCGGACTCAAGGCGACGGATGCGTTGACGGTGGGTACGGTCATGGATGCGCTGCGGGCGGCTAATCCCAACCTGGCGAATCACGAGGTTATCATCTCGGAGTCGAATGACGACAAGATCACGGCCATTCAGATCGAGTCGAGTGAGCTGCGAGATCTTTCCCCGCTGGGAGCGTGCAGTGATCTTATGGCTCTGACCCTGGCATGTCCGGGACTTCGGGATCTCTCGGGGATCTCCGGCGTTCCCCTTATTTCGTTGTCCATCTTGGAGTCGGATGTTCAGGACATCTCGGCGCTCAGGCGCATGCCTCTCACGGAGTTGCAGATCGAGGAATCGCCCGTGCGTGACCTGATACCGCTGCGAGGGAAGTCGTTGGCGACGTTGAGCGTGGCGAACACGAGGGTGGGGGACCTGCGGGGCTTAATGGGAATGCCGTTGGTGAAACTGGATATTTCGGGAACGCCTGTCAAGCGGCTCGATTTCCTCAGGCGCATGCCTCTCGAAGAGTTCTCTTTGGCCGGTACAAAAGTGAGTGACCTGTCGCTGGTGCGTTCGTTGCCGGTGAAACGGCTCGATGCGAGCGAGACGATGATCAAGGACCTCTCTTTTGTCACCGGGTCGCAGATTGAAGACCTGACCGTGTCACGCACGGCGGTTGGATCACTCTCCGGCCTTCGCGGTTCCAATGTCCGCGCACTCTATATCAACGGAACACGCCTGCGCAGTCTCACCGGATTGGACGGTGTGAATCTCGAACACCTTGATATCAGCGATACGGAGGTGTCGAACCTGGAGCCGTTGCGGGGACTGCCGCTGCGCTCGCTCGCCATCGACAGTACACCGGTTAGGAACCTGGATGTACTGCGCAGCCTGCCGATCGTACACCTGTCATGTCGCAACCTGGGGACGTCCGACTACAGTGCCCTCAAGGGGCTGCGCATCGAATCGATCAGTATTGCCGACCTGGCATCGGCGCGCGATATCCTGAAGACCATGCCCAACTTGACTGTTGTGAACGGCTTTGAAATCAGGGCCGGCGCAGTTGAGAATCGCGACGAAGATCGAGCTATCGACCGCCGTCCGCCGATACGCAAGCCGGGCGGTGGCCTGCGCCGGCAGATGTAGCCGCAGCGTTCTACTTGCGCCGGATTGCCTTGATGACGACCGCTTCCGTCGGAACATCCGCATGCATGCCGTGGCGCCCGGTCGGCACCTCTCCAATGGCATCCACCACGTCCATGCCGGCCGAGACTTCACCAAACGCGCAATAGCCGTAGCCGCGCACGGTTTCGTCGCGATGGTTCAGGAAGTCATTGTCGATCAGGTTGATGAAGAACTGGCTCGTGGCACTGTTGATGTCAGATGTGCGGGCCATCGCGATGGTGCCCCGTGCGTTGGGCGATTCCTTGCTTGCCTCGTTCTTGATTTGGGCACGCGTCTGCTTCTGGCTCATCGCGGGGTCGAAGCCGCCACCCTGGATCATGAAGCCGTCGATGACACGATGGAAGATCAGATCGCTGTAGTAAGCATCATCCACGTAGGCGAGAAAGTTCGACACCGTGGCCGGCGCCCTGTCTTCCCACAAGGTGACTTCGAAGGATCCTTTGGATGTCTCGATGACGACAACCGGGGGCGTGGGGGTGGTGGGTTCGGCGGGGGCTGCTTCCATGGTCTTCTCTCCTTCGTTGATGCCGGTTGTGTCGGCGGGTTCGATCTTCGCGCATCCGGTCAGCCAGATGCCCAGGCCGGCAAGGGCCACTACGGCACATGCCGTGCGCAATGTCATCCGTTCAACAATGCTACTCATCTCATACCTCCTGCATTCGGAAGCGGACCATACTGTGAAAGTGGCGCAAAAGGCAAGCGATGAGGTGACTGTGGGCGTCTTGCGGCCCGCACACATCGCAGGGGGGTAGGGCTAGCTCTCCGAGCGAGCCGAGAAGGAAAACAGCGCGACAGGTCTGCGAAAGAGGTGTATAGTATCCAGTGGAGGTGATCATCATGAAGAGGATCATTCTACTGCTGCTCATGGCCGTGGCCCTGCTGATGGCACCGGCGGCGGGACGCGCCGATGACGAGGACGTGTTCTGGGGGGTGCTACTGGGCGCCGGGGCCGGTCTCATTCTCGGCGAATCGATCGACGGGGTCCACTCGTCTGTGGCTGTACCTATTGGAGCCATAGCGGGAGGGCTGATTGGTCATGAACTTGACCGGGCCTCTTACCGCCGCGGGTGGTATGACCACTATCCCTCGTCATACCGCTACCGTCCCTATGGGTACTATGGGCGGCGCGTCTATACGCTGCCGCAGCGGCTGCGTTACGCGGAGCCCGCGAAGCCGAAAGCGAAGAAGAAGCAACCAGCTCCCCCGTTGAAGGCGCCTGAATTCCATCCCGGTGTGGATGTGGTGAAGGTGCAGATTCGTCTCGTCAACGGAACCCCTATGGATGTGCGTCTCCTGCGGATGCCGGACGACACGTTCATCGGACCGCAGGGGGAGACGTATAAGGCCCTTCCCAAGGCTTCGGAGTTGACCCGGTACGCGGGACCGTGATAGCGCTGCCCCCTGAAAAGGGTCGGGCCGCCGGGGATGGGACCCGACGACCCGTGCGAGAGGCTAGCTGTCCATTTTGTTAAAAGCAGGAAGCGGGCCAATCCAGTGATTGATCCGTTTTGATCCAAAACATGGAGTTTTCGCACCTCGCAGTTCTCTTGGATTGTTTCATTTGAGTGCATCACAGGTACACATGAGACAGCTAAGTGAGACAGAAGCGTACATTGTGACCGGCTGGAAAGCGGTCCGGATGGTTGAGAATTCAGGATGAATGGAGTGCTGCCGGGCCGGGCCCGTTTCAGGTCGATCGTGTCGTTGTCACTGCCCATCATGGGCGGGATGATGTCGCAGAACCTGCTGAACCTAGCCGATACGGCGATGGTCGGGCGGTTGGGTGCATCCGACCTTGCCGCCGTGGGTATGGGCGGTGTGGCGACCTTCCTCGCTTTCGCGCTCCTTCTTGGACTCTCACCGGCCGTCCAGGCCATGTCCGCGCGCCGCTTGGGCGAGGGGCGTAACGAGCGGGTCGCCCATCCTCTCAATGCAGGACTGCTCGTAGCGGCGCTGGTCGGTATTCCCCTGGGGGTCTTGCTCCTTCTGGTGGCGGGAAGGATGTTCAACGTGTTGAGCGATGATCCCGCCGTGCTGGCCGCCGGCGTGCCCTACCTCAGGGCGCGCATGCTTTCGATTGCCGGCGTGGGCATTAACTTCTCTTTCCGCGGCTACTGGAACGGTGTGCACCGTCCGTCGCGCTACATGATGACACTCACGACGATGAACATGGTGAACATCCTGTTCAACTACCTCTTCATATTCGGGCACTGGGGATGTCCTGCCATGGGCGCGGCCGGGGCAGGACTGGCATCGACCGTGGCCACCTATTTCGGCTCCCTGATGTATGTCGTGATGGGCTTTGGACTTTCCCGGACGCAGGGGTTTCTCAGTGTCCGGCCATCGCGCCGGGTGATCGGAACGCTTTTGCGGCTGGCATCGGCCAGCGGACTGCAGACGGCGTTTTACGCCGCCGGTGCAACCACGCTGTTCTGGATTGCCGGCCGAATCGGCACCGCGGAACTGGCCGCGGCCAATGTGATCATCAACCTCGTGCTCGTGGGGGTGCTGCCGGCCATGGGCATGGGGTTGGCGTCCGCCTCGCTGGTCGGCAAGGCCCTGGGGCGGGGCGATCCTGATGACGCCTATCGCTGGGGGTGGGAGGTAGCCGTGATTGCGGCGGTGGCACTCATGATCCCGGCAGGACTCCTCGTATGGCGGCCCGGCCTCTGGCTGCGGCTCTTCACGTCAGCGCCGGAAGTGCTGGCGGTCGGCAGCGTTCCGCTCCAGCTATCGGGCCTGGGATTGCCGGTGGAAGCGGTGGCGCTGGTGTTGATGCATGCGTTGAATGGGGCGGGGGACAATGCGCGCGTCATGCGCTGGTCGGTGCTCTGTCAATGGGGTCTCTTCCTCCCGGTTGCCTACCTGGTGGGGCCCGTACTGGGCGGAGGGCTTGCGGCGGTTTGGACCGCACAACTGGTCTACCGCGTGATTGCTGCGGCGGCCTTTGCCTCGCTGTGGATAAGCGGTCGCTGGCGGAGTGCGAAGGTATGAATTTCGGGACGCTCAACTACGTGATTCTCGGCGTCTACCTGCTCGGGATGTTGGGGATCGGCCTGCGGTTCGCCCGTAAGCAGCGTACGCGCGAGGACTACTTTCTGGCGGGGCGCAATATGCCGTGGCTCCCGGTGGCCATGAGCATGTTCGCCAGTGTGACGAGTGCGGTCACCTTTATGGGTGTGCCCGCCATCTCGTACAACGGCAACCTCGCGCTGCTGGCCGCGTGTGTCGTCAGTCCGCTCGTCCTTCCCCTCCTCATCACTGTCCTCTATCCCGTTTATAGAAACATGCGCGCCACCACTTCTTACGAGTATATCGGTGTGCGCTTCGGACCGCGCACCCGCTACGCCGTCTCGGCCCTGTTCGTGCTGGCACGTCTCGGCTGGATGGGCACGGTCATTTATGCGCCGGCTGTCGCGCTGACCATCGCCACGGGCATTCCGCAGTGGGCCGCCATTCTTCTCATGGGTACCGTCGCCACGCTCTACACGGTCATGGGGGGGCTTGCCGCCGTACTGTGGACCGACCTTGTGCAGTTCATCATCCTGGTCGCGGGTGCGATCTGGGTTGCCATCGCGCTCGTTCACGCCGTGCCCGACGGTTTCGCCGGAATCGTTGCGACGGCCGTTGCGGCCGGCAAGGCGGATGTGTGGGTCGTCTCGCTCGGTACGATGAACATCCTGGCCGTCGCCGTCTCGTTCTACCTCAGCATGTTGCAGGAGTACGGCACAGATCAGGTCACCGTACAGCGACTGCTGTCTGTGCGCACCAACAAGGGCGTCACGAAGGCCGCGATGTTCAACGCCGGAACCGACTTCACAATGATTGCCCTTCTCACCTTCATCGGGATCGCGCTGTTTGCCTTCTACAAATCGGTCGCCGGTTTGCCCCCGGGCATTACCGGCAAGAGCATTCTGCCCTACTACATCATGACGTCCCTGCCTCAGGGGGTCTCGGGGCTCATCATCAGCGCCGTCTTTGCGGCCGCCATGTCCAGCATGGATTCGGGTATCAACTCGCTCGTGACGGTGATCGAGCATGAGTTCGTCACCAGGATGAGTCATGAAGCGAAGGCCGGTGATCACGAGGTGAGGCGTGCGCGCTACCTGACGCTTATCCTGGGACTCACAGCCACCGGCCTGGCGTTCTACGCAGCCAGGATCGGCGACATCATCGAGGCGTTCTTCACGTTCATGAGCCTGTTCAATGCGCCCGTGCTTGCGTTGTTCATCTTGGGCATTCTGTCTTCCCACACGCGGTCGTGGGCATGGCTGGTGGGGGTCGCGGTCTCGATTCCGGGCACGCTATGGCTCCAGAACGTTGCTGAAGTGCACTGGGTGTACTACTTCCCGTTCTCTTTCGCCTGCACCTTCGCGGTGGGGTGGTGCGCAAGCCTGCTGCTACCACAGCGCCAGGAGCAGGTGCACGAGTAGCCACGTGCTCATGCCGAGCGTGGTGCCGACCTTGAGTAGAATCACCGCCACGCGTGAGACAACGGCCCCCATCGCAATGTGCGCCGCCTTGGATGCTACCTTGAGGCGGTGATGCTCCACGGCATAGACCAGTACGAAGCTGACCACAATCATGCCGATGAGCGAGCCAATGAAAGGGGGTGGAATCAATGCGCCGACCAGCATGCCCACCAATCCGCCGACCAGCGCCGCAATGGACGCGAGGCGCGACCCATCGCGTTTCCGAACGCCCCAGTATCCGGCCAGGAACTCGATGCCTTCCACCACGGCAGAGATCAGCAGAAACACGCCCACCAAACCCCAGCCCGGCATCTGCTCCCCGGGAATGAGCGCTGCAACGGCCGCCGCGAGAGCAATGACCCACGTACCGGAGAGTGCAAGGCAGGACATGATCGTCCCGGCAAGGCAGAGCAGTAGAATGATGACGATGGCGCCAATCGCAAGCAGCGTTATCAGCACGCTCATGAGCTGGTGTGGCCCACCGCCGTCTCGGCAGCCTCGGGCTGGTCCGCCGACTCGGAGGAGATCTCCTCCTGTTGTGCCGTCTGCTCGCGTGGCCGGAAAGGTTGCGAGAAGGCGATCGCGAAATCGTATCCACCGGCAAAATCCTCTTTGCGGTCACTATCGGTCTTTCCGAGCTTCCCGGACTCCACGAGATGGAAGACCACCTCGCCAATATCTTCAGTGCTCGTCAAGCCCCACGACAGCAGGACAGTCAAGGCCATGGGGCCATACTCCTGGAGCGCATAGACGCGAATACCCTCGAGCAGCTCCGTCGCCGACACGTGACGCAGGACGCCTTCGGGAGGCTTCTTGTGCATGCGCACCGCAAAGTCGAGCGCTTCGCGTATGAAGTAATAGGCGTCGGGAAGATAGCGCGGATCCCTCGTGAAGATGACGTCGATCACTTCGCTGAAGTCTTTCTCATGCATAGCGTGTCAGTGTCCTGTCTCAGATTTCAAGGGGCAGCCCCGAGCGGATCTGTGCCGCCACGCCCTCCATCTCATCCGTGGAGTCGTACGACTTGGCGTTCCAGTTCCAGTGGTGCTTGTCATTCTCGAAACGGGGAATCACGTGAAAGTGGAGGTGCGGAACCACCTGGCCGGCCACTGCGCCGTTGGCCTGCGTTACATTGATGCCGTCGGCATCAAGCCCCTTCATCTGGGCGCCGACAATCTTGCGGACCACCAGGATCAGCCGCGAGAGCAGCTCGTCCGGTACATTCGTCAGAGGGTCGATGTGGGCCTTGGGAATCACCAGCGTGTGTCCCTTGATAATGGGTCCGATATCCATGAACGCCAACACATCGTCGTCCTCGTAGACGCGTGTGCAGGGCAGATCACCCGCCACAATCTTGCAGAAAATGCAGTCACCGTTACTCATTTGGACCCCTCTTACCTCTCTCAACACCTAAAAGCGTACACATCAGACCCCTCCATAAGCAAGACGGAAGAGATCTTCCCTTCTGCTCTGAGGCGTTCTATGCTGACCCAATGAGTATGTCCGCCGATGAATGGATCGAACGACTGGGCCTTCAACCCCACCCGGAGGGTGGCTGGTTCGTGGAGGCCTATCGCAGCCACGAGCTGATTGATCAGGATGCACTGCCCGAGCGGTTCAGCGGCCCACGAGTGTTCTCTACGGCAATCTGCTTTCTGCTGAGAGCGGGGGAAATGTCCCGTTTCCATGCCATTCAGCAGGACGAGGTGTGGCACTTCTATGACGGGGATCCGTTGCGCCTGCACAGGATCACACCGGAGGGCGATCACATCGAGCAGCTGGTGGGTCGCTCGACCAATGCCCTGCCGATTGCGGTTGCGCCGGCGGGCGACTACTTCGGCGCGGAAGTCGCTGGCGATGGATACAGCCTTGTGGGATGTACCGTGGCGCCGGGCTTCGACTATGCCGACTGGGAGATGCCGTCGCGGGACGAGCTCTATCAGCGCTTCCCCCAGCACGGTGAGCTGATTCAGAGGCTCACGTGACGCAGACCACCACCGGGCTAGCGGCTGGCCGTTCCTGTCACCATCTTCTGTACCTGCATGAGCATCAGTTCAGTGGTCGTCTCAGTGGCTACAAATGCATTCAGGAAGGCGTCACGCTTGCTGATCAATTGGAGTCGTTTTATCTGGCACTTGGCCGTCTGTAGCAGCTCTTCCTGCATGGTCCGGAGCGTATCAGTCAAGATCGCGAGATCGCCCTCGCAAGCGATGTACATGTTCTTGTAGACGGCGCTGGCAATCTCCACCTGCGGCATCAGCGGGTTGACTCCTTCGAAGAAGGCCCCGTACTTGCGCCCGACTTCGCAGTAGTGCATCAGGCTTAGAATGGATACGTACTGCAGCGCGCCCTGCATCGTCGTGTCACGAATCAGCAGGGAACTGCCCTCGCTCTCCCGGAACACGGCGGTAACGCTGTCATACGACATGTAGCGGTCAATCTCGTCAAAGAACGGCAGCGTCGTCATGATGGCATGGCAGATCTGGGCCGTTTCGCGCTCAGGACAGATGTCACAGGCCTGGTAATCGGCTGCTGCACGGACCTCGGGGGAGAGTAGGTCGGGGTTGTTCAGCATGGCCTGGGCTTTTTCTTCGATTAGAGCCCGCGTCAGAACCACACGGTCGCCATTGGGCATTTCAAGATAGAGTCCCGGTTCGTCATATTGAGTCAGGTTCAGTGAGTTCATACGGTCCCCTTCAAGTGCCAAGTTCGTTATGGTGAGTATAGTGGTGGCCGTATCGCGGCAACAGCCAAAACCGAGGGATTTGCCTGTGGTGCCCGCAAGCTTGTAGGGCCGCACCGCGTGCGGCAAGAAGGGCGCGGCACAGAAAATCCTCGTTGTTCGCCGTCGGTTGCTCAGCTAGGGTATCGAGACCTTGTCGCAACTGGATTGAACTATGCTGCACCGCTTCACACAACTGATGCCGCTCTGGGTCGTCGTTCTCGGTATTGTCGGTTACCTCTGGCCCGCGACGCTCACCTGGTTCAAGCCCTACCTTGAGTGGATGTTCTTCGGAACCATGCTCGGGATCGGGTGTGCCATGAAGTTCTCGGACTTCCGCCCGCTGCGGCGTCGGCCGCACCTGGTGCTGATGGGAATTGCCGCCCAGTTCATCATCATGCCCGGGTGCGGGTTTCTCATTGCGAAGGCGTTCGGCTTTCCTCCCGAGATCTTCCTCGGCATGATTCTCGTGGGCGTAGTACCCGGCGCCATGGCCAGCAACGTGATTGCCTACCTGGCCCGTACCGACGTGGCCTATTCGATCGCGCTTACCTCAACCGCCACGCTGCTGGCGCCAATTCTCACGCCCGCGCTGACCTATCTCTATGCTAACACGGTCATACAAATCGACTTCTGGGCCATGTTTCTCAGCATCATCAAGATCGTCATCCTTCCACTGCTGATCGGGTTTGCGCTCAAGCACTGGTTCAGGAAGCAGATCGAACGCATCCACGATGTGTTCCCCGCGCTCTCGACCGTCTGCATCGCCGTGATCTGCGGCATGGTCGTGGCGCTGAACCAGTCCAAGCTTTCATCCCTGACACTTGCGGTCTTTGGCGCCATCGTACTGCATAACCTCCTCGGCTACCTGGGCGGCTACGGAGCCGGAAAGCTCTATCGCTTTGATAAGCGCATGACGCGAACACTATCCGTCGAAGTCGGGATGCAGAACGCCGGACTCGGTGCCGTGCTGGCCATCACGCACTTTTCGCCCGAGACCGCCCTCGTCCCCGCGCTGTTCGCAACCTGGTGCGTCATCACGGCATCTTTGCTGGCTCGCTATTGGGGGCGGGGAGATTAAGGCGAAAGATTAAGGTGTTCCTGTTCTAATCCCTGATCTTTCACCCTAATCTACGCACTGGTGTGCGGAAGGGCCGCGCAGGGGAGAAGACAGATGAACGAACGGATGAATCATTGGAACGAGCGTTATCTGACCGGCGACCTGCCGTGGGACACAGGTCGCCATGACAGCAACTTGGAGCGCATTATTACCGAGTACTGTATTGCGCCCTGTCATGCCCTCGATATCGGCTGCGGCCACGGCAGCAATGCCATCTGGCTTGCGCAGCAGGGCTTCGATGTTGATGCCACCGATCTGTCGCCCAAGGCCATCGAGCGCGCGCAGGCCCGGGCCTCCGAGCAGGGCCTCCCGATCCGCTTCGAAGCAGGCGACATCCTTGCCGATGCGCTGCCGCGGCACAGCTACGGTTTCATCTTCGACCGCGGTTGTTTCCACTCCTTCGATGACCACGCCGAACAGCAGCGCTTCGCCCGTCTCGTCCGCGACGCCATTGCCGACGACGGCTGGTGGCTGAGCCTCATCGGGAATGCCGACGATGTGGAGCGAACGGATGGACCGCCCAAAAGGTCTGCCCTGCAGATCGTAGAAGTCATCGAACCGCTGTTCGAAGTGGATCTCCTTTGCACAACCCACTTCGATAGTAACCAGGAAACCCCGCCCCGCGCGTGGCTCTGCCTGTCCCGACCGCGCCAGATCTGAATGGACCACGAAGGACCATCCCGCCCCCATCCCGTACATCCTGCCTGCCCGCCATAGCCCGACCTGTCCTCCATCTTGTCCGCCGTAGCTTTAGCGAAGGCGGAAGCCCGCAGCGGGCGAGGGGTCAGGCCTTGATTAGTGATTAAGGCCACACCGACAGCCCGGCACTCAAGGTGCGAGTTTCTCCCATGGGCAACCCAGCGCCTTGCGGAGGCGGGAGTACGGCATAGGACGGCAGCTTCTACTGGACTCCAGCCCGCAGGAGGAATAGGATCACTATGCAGGTTGAGGTAATGAAGAAGCTTCGTATATATTGATACGTCTGTGATTGGCGGGTGCCATGATGAGGAATTTAAGGCCCCCAGCAACCAGTTGCTGGATATGGCTAGCCCCTAAATTTCATGATCGCGAGAAGAAAAGGGTGGTGAATTTCCTGTAATGGGTCGCAGGGTCGCACCTGGATTTAGGATTCAGGCATACCGTCATCAACTTGCACATTCCCGTCCGCTTACCCTCAGTCAGCACCACCTGCCGCATTCTTCTCTGACCTATGAATCCAAGGCGCCGTGGGCGCACCCGCACGCCACAAGCCAAGCCTGTTCTCCCTCGCAAACCGCTCAGCATCGGCAATCACCCCGGTCTTTCTCGCATACCGATACCAGAAACATTGGTCCCGTTGCGTCGCATCGTCTGCGCTGGTGTTTGGGGTGTGGTTTATGCATGGTGTGAGGATGAGGTTTCGGGCGTTAGTGATTGTGGTTTGCTGCTTGCGGGCTCCGGTGGGGTTACCCCGCCGTGAGCCGCGCCAACAACCGCACCCTCTCCCTCAAGAAGGGCAGCGGCCGGCGCACATTCGCCAGCACCCTGAGATTCCTTCAATCCGCCCCGTAGCCATCGCCCGTCCGCTGCGCGCTACAGCGGACATGGCGCTGGAGGGGTCGAGAACGGGCCGGGCACCGCGCCCACCGACGAGCACGCTCTGGTGGCCTGTCCCTCCGCCCTTCAAGATCGCCGAAGTTGAGGGGTTGTCTGAATTCGAGATCCGTCGTAGATTTTGGAGGAAGAGAGATTAAGGCGAAAGATTAGGGCGAAAGATTAAGGGCTTTTTGTTTGGACCTTAATCTTTCGCCCGAATCTCTGTCAGCAGGAGTGTTCACTAGAAGGGGACCATCATGATCCGTAAAGCAGCAGACAGAACGAGCGAAGTACGCGAAGCCATGCGTGGCGGCGAGGGGAGCGTAGAGATCAGGCACTTCATCACCCGCGAGGAATGGACCGCCAACACGCGACTCTGTGCGGAGCTGACCTTGCCGCCCGGCGCCAGTATCGGATCGCATCAGCACCTGCGCGAAGACGAGGTGTACATCATTGCGAGTGGGGCAGGGCTCATCGATGACGGCAGCGGGGAAGAGCGCGTAGCGGTGGGCGACGCCATCCTGACCGGCAACGGCGAGACGCACACCATTCGCAACGATGGCGATGAGCCGCTCACGTTGATCGCGGTCATCGTTATGTACGGGGAGCAGGCATGACCACACTGCCGGAGAGTCTGCTGTTCCCGATGCGAACCGTCTCGGGCACCGACAAGGTCGTGGACCTCCTTCCTGAGTGCGCCGCATTTGGTGAGCGCGGTGTCCTTGTGCACGGCCGGTCGCTGGCGGCGAGCGGTACGCTCGATCGCATACTCGCGGCAAAGCCCAATGGGATCGAGGTGGACACCTGGCAACATCCGGGCGGCGAACCGACACTGGCGCATGTCGATGCGCTGCGCGAAGTCTTGTTCGAAGGCAATGTCTCCTGGGTAGCCGCCGTAGGCGGCGGCAGTGTCATGGATGTCGCTAAGGCGGCGGCCGGACTACGCGATGCTCCACTACCAACGCTTGCCTATCACGACGGCGAACCCATCCCACCCTCCAACGTCACCTTCGTGGCCGCGCCCGCCACTGCAGGCACCGGCTCCGAGGCGACGATGGTGTCTGTCCTGACGAACAGCGATACCGGCGTGAAGAAATCGATCCGCCATCCTTCGCATACCGCACAACTGGTGATTCTCGATCCGGACCTCCTCACATCCTGCCCGCCCGCCCTGGTTGCGGCCTCAGGCATGGACGCCTTCACGCAGGCAGTCGAATCCTACCTGAGCCGAAACGCAACCTGGCTGACCGACGCGCTGGCCCTGCAGGCCGTGGTGGACATCAACCGCAGCATCGAGGCCGTCTTCAGCGGCGGTGGCGACGACGCATCGCGCGAAGCTCTCCTACGCGGGAGCTACCTCGCCGGTCTCGCCCTCTCCAACGCTCGCCTCGGCTTGGTTCACGGCCTGGCTCACCCTCTCGGAGCACGCTTTCACCTGCCCCACGGCCTCGTCTGTGCCATCTGTCTGCCACACGTCCTGCGCTACAACCGCGATGCATGCAGCGAGAAGTACACGCAACTGACAACATGCCTCGGCTCCGACATCGAACCCCGGGTCTCATCCCTGAACGAATCCATGCAAATCCCAAACCCCTTCGCCGGCAAGCCCCTCCCCGACCGCGATGCCGTCATAGCCGAGACCCTGACTTCCGGCTCCACCAAAGCCAACCCAAGAGAAGTCGACGTCGCTGCAGTGAACAGCATCCTCGATCACTTGTTCCGAATCAGCTGAGCATGGGGTCTCGACTGTCGGCAAGCAACAAGTGGACAACGTCGGCATCACGGGGGGCGGTACGCTGTACCGTGGATGGGCGGGTTGTGCCATCTCATTTCAGCAGGTTGAAGAACGGGAGTTTGGCGGCGCCCTTGTCAAACGTGATACCAGCATCGCACCCCGTGGCGTCCGCCGAGTGTGCGATGAGGATGTCCGCGAGGTCTGCTTTGTATTTCTGTCCATCATGCAGGAGGCGCTCTACAGCGCCGTCCGCCTCAAACTCGAACACCGGCATCTGGCGCATGTCCCGAATGGAGTCCAGCACCTCGGGTCTCGATTTGTCGTATGCGCTCTCGAGAACCCAAATCGTCTCCAGAACCACGAGCAATGGGATAAACAGACGCTCCCGGTCTCTTTCCGCCTGCTTCAGCCGTTTGCGGGCGGCGCGGGCCTGCTTCTCGTCATCTCGAACGAGAAAACGAACGATGACGTTTGTGTCAACAGCGATCATCGCTTCTGGCTCCTGATCCGCTCAGTTACAGCAGCTTTCATCTCCTCCACACTCTTGCGAGATTGTGCAGGGCTGTAGAGCCTCCCAAACACGTCGTCAACAGACTTTGTTACAGGCGTCAGAACTGCCTTGGCATCACTATGAACGACAAATGCAACGCGGTCGCCGGTGTGAAGGTGAAGCGAATCTCGAACGGCCTTCGGGATCGTAAGCTGTCCCTTGCTTGTCAATGTAGCTGTAACCATGTGTCATCTCCTTACGACTATCAGTCTCCTTACATAGTAGTAAGGGCTCCCTTGTAAGTCAATATTCATCTGATGCACAACGTGTTATTAACCCGATCCTGTTATCCTCGGAATGTCCTTGGATAACCGGACTGGTGGATTTCTGTAACTACCGTCAGCATGGTTGCGGGAAAGTTGGATGTCCACTTGTTGCTTGGAGCGACACTGGGGTGGTTGTCTATGGGCGCTCGTGAGCTGATCCCCTCTGGATGCTATCCGGGCCGAAGGTTTGGCGGAGGGTGTCTACGGTGTGGCTCAGGCGTTCGTTGCGGAGGCGTTCCTTTTCGTCGTCCATGAGGAGCGAGCGTTGGGCAAGCAGATATGCGGGAAGGGGATGCATGCTGAATTCTTTGCAGGGTTGCGTCAGGACAGATCGATGGTATCTTCTCCCCATACCGCCCCTCTGAGGTCGCTGTCTGTTTGGTTTCGTTGGGGCCCGTGGCTGTAAGAGGGGTCTATTAGGGAGAGAGCTGATGCGGAAGAATGCTGTTGTGGTGCCGCTTGTTGCGGTGATTCTTGTGTTGGTGGTTGTCGTGATGGGTCAACATCTGAAGCTGCGTGAAATGCGCGCCGGTGAGGGAGCTGTTGCCGAGCAAACCCGGGATGTTGTCGAGCCTCGTGTCGATGCGGCTGAGGTAAAGCATGCTGAGCCGGAATCGTCGATGCATCACATGGAGAGGCGGGAGTACGAGGAGACCATCGCTGCGCTCCAGTCACGGCTTGAAGAACGGGAAGCAGAAGAAGAGAGTCCCGAAGAGCCCGCCCCTCCGAAATCGCCTTTGGCCGGCCTCGCCGAGATGATGAAGGACCCAGGAATGAAGGACATGATTCGTGCCCAGCAGGAGGGCATGATGGATGCGTCTCATGGCTCCCTGTTCCAGTACCTGGATCTCCCTCCAGAAGAGCTTGATGCTCTTAAGAAGCTGCTTGTCGAGAAGCAGATGGCTCTCGTTGACTACTCTTTTGAGCTGATGGACGGTTCGGTCACTCCGGAGCGGAGAAAAGAACTCGCGGAAACGATCGGGAAGGTCAGCAAGGAGTACGACGAGCAGATTAAGGACTTTCTCGGCGAAGAGGACTACGAGATCTATAAGGATTTCGAGGCCACGCAACAGGAGCGCATGCAGGTCAACATGTTCAAGCAGACCTTGGCCGCGGATGATCAACTCTCTGACCAGCAGGAGCACGACCTGATCCGCGCCATGCATGATGAGAAGGCCAGCTTCGATTTCACGGTGGACCTCGAAGACGAGCAGACGGTGGACCCCGCTATCTTCACTGAAAAGGCGGTCGGCACGTACATCGAGGAGATGTCGAAGCTGCATGAGCAACACCTCGCGCGGGCGAGCACGATCCTTTCCCCTCGCCAACTCGAGCAGTTCAAGGCGAGCCAGAAACAGATGAGGGCCATGCAGGAGATGGGTATGAAGATGGCCTCCAAGATGTTCGGGGGAGGGGAGGCCGGAGCGTCCGATTCTCAGTAGTTGAAGAGATCCGTCATGGCGTAGGCTTCGCCGGTGGCGGCGCTGAGTGCGTTGCGGACCTTCGACTTTGTATTAGGGGTGAGTCGCCGGCCTTTGCATGCCCGCGCCACCATCTTGTGCGTGATCTGTTCGGTGGATGCGGACACAAGATTATGCGCCTTCAGCTCACGTTCGCGCATGATCTCTGCAATCGGCTGTTCCCCAAGGTTGCGTTCGATTTCGTTGCTCATGCCTATTCCTAGTAGTGGGGCGGTCTTTCCGCTTCGGGTTCCGGCTCATCAGTCTCCGGTTGCTCCACCAGCGCCAGGCGCGCCTCGGTTGCCTGCAGACGCAGACTCAACCGGTCGATCTTCTCTTGTTGCTGATACACGGCATCGGACAGGTCCTGAACCGTCTTCTCCAGGAACGCCATGCTGCTTTCCAGCTCTGTCAACCGTTCGTCACTCATGTGCTGCAGTGTGGATCATTCCGCAGCAGACGTCACGAGAATCCTCGAAAAAAGCCGTTGACCCAGATACATGGATGTCCTACAGTGGGCAGAACTGGACAGCAGTGGACAAAGCGGGACAGGCGTTGTCTTGGTGTTGGGTTGGAGGTTCTCATGCCTGAAGAGAGCGTTTCTAGTGGCGAGATGACCGATGTGGTCATGACGTTGCAGGAGGTTGCGGCCTACCTGAAAGTCTCGGAAAAGACCATTACGCGAATGGTCCAAGCGGGCGAACTGCCCGGTCTCAAAGTATCCAACCAGTGGCGATTCCTGCGTGCAGCGATCGATGACTGGCTTACCCGTCGTATGTACCGCCAGGCCAGCGAGCAGCTTGCCGAAGTCATTCAGCCGCCGCACGAGGAACTCTCACTTCCGCTCCTGCTTACCCCCAATCGCATCACCATGGACCTGCAACCGGGTCAGAAGGAAGATGTCCTCGCCCGGCTCGTAGCCCCGTTGGTGGAAGAGGGCACCGTCAATGATCCAACCCGCTACATGGCGGCCCTTATCGGTCGTGAAGAGATTGTGTCGACCGCGATTGGCGATGGGGTGGCGATTCCCCATGCGCGCGATCCCGAGCACTCCGCCCTTGCGAAGAGCTGCATGGCGCTCGGCATCTGCCGCCAGGGAATGTCGTTCGGCGCACTCGACGAGAAACCGACGAAGCTCTTCTTCCTGATCGGCGGCACTTCGACCGAGGACCACCTGCGCCTGGTGGCGCGTACGATGTTGATGCTGCGTCAGCCCGGCGTGATTGAGGGATTGATTGGGGCAGGGAGCGTTGATGCGGTTGTGGGGTTGATTGCGCAAGGGGTAACAGTGTGATGGTGCGGCGGCTCGCTCGGAGAGCTCGCCCTACCTGATCGAGGGTGAGGTAGGGCGAGCTCTCC
>JADHWE010000048.1 GCA_016783675.1 Kiritimatiellia bacterium | reverse complement strand
GATGATCCGAACAGCATAGTCAACCAGGCGTTCCTGAAGATCGAATTCTCTTTCCTTGGTCATTGGATATTCCTTGTTGGCTGTTGGATATTCAAGGTTCCCTCTTTTCATTACTTTTCATAGAACTTTTGACAGTACCAATCTCTTCCGCTACCGAAACCACCTGGCCCTTCCCGAGGCGCGTGGTCAGGCGGTCGCCTTTCTTCACATCCTTCGCATCCTGGATGACACGTCCCTGCGCGTCGGTTGTCATGCTGTAGCCGCGTTCCAGGACGGCCAATGGACTCAACATCCGGAGCTGTGAGCTGAGCCGGTCGAGGGTGGCCCGCGTCCGCTCCTTGCGCATTCCAACCACATGCCGCAGCGCGGTGTCGGCATTCACCAGCCGCTGTCGGCCCTGCGTAAGCTGTCCGGACATGGCGTGGCCCATCCGCATCTCCACCGCATCCAAGCGCTGCATGTGCTGGCGCACCAGGTTGCGCGGCTCACGGAACACATAGCTCTGCCGGGCGGTTGCCAGGCGGTGGCGCGCGCGCAACAGCGATTCGCGCAATCGCGTCGCCAGCGTCTCCCGCAACACATCAAGCCGTTCTGTAAACTCGTCTTTGCGCCCCACCACCAGCTCGGCCGCTGCCGAGGGTGTGGGCGCACGCAGGTCGGCCACAAAATCACTGATCGTGAAATCGATCTCGTGGCCCACGGCGGAGATGACCGGAATCCGTGACGCGGCAATCGCCCTTGCCACGATCTCCTCGTTGAAACACCAAAGATCTTCGAGACTCCCCCCACCCCGTCCAACAATCAGCACATCCAACCCGCCGCGTTGGTTGAGCAGCTCAATCCCTGCCGCAACCTGTTCCGCCGCGCCGGGGCCCTGCACCATTGCCGGTGCGAGAACGAGATGGATGTTGGGAAAGCGCCGCGAGATGACGTTCAGGATGTCCCGGACCGCCGCCCCGGTCGGTGACGTGACGACGCCAACATGTTGGGGCAGCAACGGCAGGGCTTGCTTGCGATCCGGCGCGAACAGCCCCTCGGCATTCAACCGCTTCTTGAGTGCCTCAAACCGGACCTGTAGCGCGCCAACCCCGCTCTCTTCAAGGCGACGCACGATGACCTGGTAGCTGCCCGAGCGCTCGTAGACGGATATGTCGCCCTGGGCCCGTACCTGCAGACCGTCCTTCAACTGGAATGCCAGGTTGCGCTGGTTGCCGCGGAAGAGGACGGCCGAGATCTGGGCGTTCTCGTCCTTGATCGTGAAGTAGTAGTGCCCCGAAGCCGGCCGCCGAACGTTGGAGATCTCACCCTCGACCCAGACCGATCCGACCGACGTCTCGAGGGTCAGCTTGATGATGCGGGTCAACGCGGTGACACTGAGCACCTTCGGTTCACGCCTACCTGTCGGCGGGGGTGTCGTCACGACTCAACCTGCTTCCTGATGCGCTTGATGCTCTTGGCGCGACCGGTCTTGTCATCCACCTGAAGTACGGCGCCCTCCAGCACGATGTCGCGCTTGGCAATCTTGAAAGACTCGCGCATGCCGGTGGTGAACATCCGGATCACGGAGTCCAGCTCGCGTCCCAGCGCGGAGTCGCGCGGGCCGGTCATGCCGAGATCGGTCATATACGCCGTGCCGCCCGGCAGAACGCGTTCGTCGCTGGTCTGCACATGCGTGTGCGTCCCCAGACAGGCCGTCACACGGCCGTCCACGTAACGCCCCATGACGATCTTCTCGGAGGTCGCCTCGGCGTGCATGTCGACCAGGCGTATGCGCGCCAGGGTGCCGGCATCTTTCAGAATCGCGTCCACCGTCCGGAACGGGCAGTCGTACGGATTCATGAAGACGCGGCCCACAAGATTGATGACGGAGAGCGGTCCGGCAGGCGTTTCCACCGTCACCACGCCATGCCCCGGACAGCCCGGGGCAAAATTGGCGGGACGAACCAGGCGCGGCTCGCGATCGAAGTAGGTCCACGACTCCTTCTGGTCAAACGTGTGATCGCCCATGGTCAGCACATCCGCGCCGGCCGCGAACAGCTCTTCGCCCACCGTGGACGTAATCCCCTTCCCGCCTGCCGCGTTCTCCGCATTGGCCACAACGGCATCCACAGCGCCGGTGGCCTTCATCCGTGCTGCGACGCGCGAAAACGCCAGCCGACCGGGGGCACCCACGATATCGCCAACCACCAACAGTTTCATGCTACCTCGCGTACTCTACGCAGCGCGTTTCGCGGACCACCGTTACGCGGATCTGGCCCGGGTATTGGAGGTCGCTCTCGATCTTCTTGCTCACATTGCGCGCCAGGACCATCGCGTCGTTGTCGTCGATTGCCTCGGGCTCCACCAAGACGCGCACCTCGCGTCCGGCCTGGATCGCATAGCTCTTCGTAACGCCCTCGAAGTCGTTTGCAATGCGCTCGAGGTTTTCGAGTCGCTTGAGATAGATCTCGGTCGTCTCCGAGCGCGCCCCGAGGCGTGAGCTCGAGATGGCGTCGGCGGCGGCTGCCAAGAAGGCATAGACACTCTCCGCCTCGACGTCGTCATGATGCGCCGCCACCGCATTGACCACCACGGACGATTCATTGTGCCGTTTCAGCAGGTCGGCGCCGATCAACGCATGGCCGCCCTCGACCTCGTGGTCCAGGGCTTTGCCGATGTCGTGGAAGAGGCCGATACGCTTGGCCACAACGATATCAAGCCCCATCTCGGAGGCCATCGTACCCATCAGGCGCGACACTTCGAGCGAGTGACGCAATACGTTCTGACTGTAGCTGGTGCGATACTGCAGCCGCCCCAAGCGACGCAGCAATTCGGGGTCGACATTCTGAATATCGGCTTCGTAGGCGGCCTCTTCACCCAGCTTGCGGATGCTGTCGTCCAACTCTTCGCGCACCTTCGCGACGACCTCTTCGATACGGGCCGGATGAATGCGACCATCGGCCACCAGCGTCTCGAGCGACTGCCGCGCCACTTCGCGGCGCAGGGGGTCAAAGCCGGAAATCACAACGGCTTCCGGTGTATCATCGATCAGCAGGTTCACGCCTGTCACCGATTCGAGGGTTCTGATGTTGCGACCATCGCGACCGATAATGCGCCCCTTCATGTCATCACTTGGCAGCTGCACGACGCTGGTCGTGATCGCGGACGAGTGACTGGCGCCGTAGCGCTGAACCGCCATGGCGACAATCCGCTTGGCGTCCACCTCGGCCGTCTCCTTCGCCGTCTCCTGCAGTCGACGGATCAGTCCACCGGTCTCGTTGTGGACATCCTGCTCGACGCGCTCGAGCAAGCTCTGCTTGGCCTCATCGCGGGTCATCCCGGCTACGCGTTGCAGCTTCTGAGTCTCTTCCTCAATCAGCGCCTTGGCTTTCGCCTCACGCGTCTCCACCTGCTTAATCTGCCCCTCCAGCTCGGCCGTGCGACCATCCACCTGGCCTTCCTTCTTTTCCACCAAGGCCATTTTGCGGTCCAGGTTGGTCTCGCGCTGCGAGACGCGCTCTTCGATCGCCTCCAGCTCGTTGCGGCGTTTCTTGGTCGATTTCTCAAACTCTTCCCGGGCCTTCAACACTTCGGCCTTGGCGTGGATCTGTCCTTCTTTGCGGATCGCACCTGCTTCACGCTCGGCTTCAGTCATCGACACCTGGGCGCGCTTTTCTGCCGCGTCCGCCTTCAGCGTTCCCAATATGTGCCGTACCAGGTAGCCCACGGCCAGGCCACCCAGGGCTGCCACCAATCCGATAATCACGTTCATAGGAGTGTCATCCTTCCATACTTGTTCAGTTATTAATCTTATATCCAGCCAATTGTCTTCTTCCCATTTTCACCCCTCCTGCGCACCTGTCGCCGGGAGATTAGGGCGAAAGATCAGGGCGAAAGATTAGGGGACGAAGTGGGTTAGTCTTAATCTTTTGCCTTAATCTTTTGCCCTAATATTCTCCCTTCTCCGTCAATGCAACACACAGCTCGCACCGCTATCAAATCAGTTCGCGGCAGCTGTTTTGGCCTGCCAGCGCACGGGTCGGGGTGATGATGATATCCATCGTCACGTCATGCGCCTCGCCGGGCACCTCTTCAAACACCTGGAAATCGAACGCCACACCGATCTTCACGGCAGATGTCTCGGCCAACATCCGGTCATAGTGGCCGCCGCCATGACCGATTCGACGGCCGGCCTCATCAAAAGCCACGCCCGGTACCACGACACATCCCAACGTGGCCGGGTCGGCCCACACCGGATCTTCCGGTTCACGCAGACCAAAAGGGGCCTCGATGTAGTTCGTATCCACCGACACCAACGCCAACGCGTAGCCACCCCGCGCCGGGTCGAACGCCGGTACACAGATGCCGCGCCCCGTACTCATCAGGGCAGCCTCCAGATCGCTCATCTCCACCTCGCCCGGCAGCGCCACGTAGAGACCCACAACCACTGCCGATATCACCGCCGGCAGCGCCAGCAACCGCGCCTGCGCCATGGCGCTCTGCTCACTGCGCCAGGCCGGATCCAGGCCGGCACGGCGGTCGTGTATGACCTGTCTCAGTTCTTCTTTAGACATCAGACTACTCACGCTGATTCCCTCTGCTGCTGCTCGCGCTGGGCGGCCCAGTGCGCCATCCGCTTCCCTATGGTCTCTTCGTATCCCTCGCCCGAGGGCCGATAGTACGTCCGGTCAGAGTCCATGTATTCCTGCTTGGTGACATGCCCCTTGAAATCGTGCGGGTAAACGTATTCGCCGCTCTCCTTGCCGCCGACAGAGGCAACCTTCACGTTGCGCAGGTGCAGCGGCACACTCAACGTCCGTCCTTCCTCGACATCCTTCATGGCCTCATCCACGGCCACGTAGGCGGCATTGCTCTTCGGCGCCGTGGCGAGGTAGGTTGTGGCCTGGCTCAGGATGATGCGCGCCTCGGGCATGCCGACGAAGTCGACCGCCTGCATGGCCGACACGGCTACACCCAGCCCGCGCGGGTCGGCGTTGCCGATGTCTTCCGATGCCAGGATCACGAGGCGCCGCGCTACAAAGCGCGGATCCTCACCGGCAAAAAGCATCTTGGCCAGCCAGTAGACCGCGGCATCGGGATCTGACCCCCGCACGCTCTTGATGAATGCGGAGATGGTGTCGTAGTGCCCCTCTTCATCGCGGTCGTAAACGACCGCCTTGCGCTGAATCGAGTCTTCGGCCACCTCGCGTGTGATGTGGATGACACCATCCTCGCCCGCCGTGGTGGTCAGTGCCGCCACCTCGAGGGCATTGAGTGCGCGACGGGCATCGCCTTCGCACACGTTGGCCAAGTGTACCAGGGCATTGTCGTCGGCGACCGCCCCGGTTGAGCCCACGCCCCGCTCTTCGGCGAGGGCCCGCTTCAGCAGCGCCACGATGGCGTCGGTCGAAAGGGGGTCCAGCTCGAAGATCAGGGAGCGCGAGGTGAGCGGGCTGTTGATGAAGAACTGCGGATTGTGGGTCGTCGCGCCGATCAGCGTGATGGTTCCGTCTTCGACATGCGGCAACAGGACGTCCTGCTGCGACTTGTTGAACCGGTGAATCTCGTCGATAAAGAGGATGGTCTCGACGCCATCGTGGCGCCGGTGGTGCGCCGCCAGCTCGAACAGGCCGCGCAGTACGCTCACGTTCGCCGTCACGCCGCTGGTGCGTTCGAAATGGCGACTCGTTACGCGGGCAATGACCTCGGCAATCGAGGTCTTGCCGCATCCCGGGGGGCCGTAGAGGATGATGCTGCTCAGCCGGTCGGCCTCGATCGCGCGGCGCAACAGGCGACCTTCGCCGAGAATCCTGTCCTGTCCCACCACTTCGTCCAGTGTCCGTGGCCGCATGCGGCTGGCCAAGGGCTCACGCGATGGGTCCGGCGCCTTCGCTTTGTCCTCAAACAGGTCCATATCCGTCTCCGGGGCAAAAAAATACCCCACCCGAGTCGTAGCGGCGTCAATCTCTGAACCTCGTCTCCGAGGTGGGTGCCATAGTCTGCGTTTCTGGGTTCCTTGCGGATCCGCTCCACGCCGAATTCCGGCTCCCTTACATAATGGAAGGTTAGAGATTTTTGCCTGTTAGCGAACAAGGCAGGGTATTTTAAATCCCAATGTCAGTCTGGACTCTGTTGATCGGATCACCGTCCTCTTTTTAGAGACTCTCTGAATCCCGCTTTTCATAGATGGCTTCCCACCCGGAAGTCCCATCTTCATTCTCATCATCCGCGCCGCCGGCTTACCCCATTTCAGCGTCCGGCCATGCGCGGTCCGGTTACCAGTGTTAACATGGGCCTGGTTTCCCTAGCATTGTTCGCAAAAAACTCTTTCGGACTAACGCTCCCTGATTTCGGCTTCCAGCTCCCGCCTCAGTCGATCCATGATCTCGGCGTGTACGCGATTTGTCTCTTCATCCGTCAGCGTCCGTTCCGCTGATCGGTAGGTCAGGGAGTAGGCCATACTTTTGCGCCCGTCTCCCATCTCTTCACTTCTGAATATATCGAAGAGGTCAACCCTTGTCAACCCCCCAGGTGCCCCGGATTCGATTACCCGAACCACGTCGCCGTGACACACGGACTCATCCACGATCAGGGCCAGATCCCGGTCCATGGAGGGGTACACTGGTATATCTGTAAATGACTGTACATCATGTACTTGCGACAGAATCGTATCCAATCTCAGCTCTGCCATGGCGACCGGAGACTGGATCCGCCAGTGGTGACGAATCGGGGCGGTCAGGAGACCCAGAATCCCAACCCTTTCACCTCCAAGCAAAATTGCCGTGCACCACCCCGGTTCGAAGGCCGGATGAGCGTCCGGCTGCAGCTCCAGTGCCGGTGCATTCTGGACCCTCAGCAGCTCCTCGAGCAGCCCCTTTATTCGCAGGAACATCCCTTCGGGCGAGGTGTCGTCCAGCCCTGCCTGGCGGCCCATGAGGCCGATCGACAGGCGCTCCTCTTCACAGATTGCGCCCTGTTCGCGGTAGAAAACACGGCCAATCTCGAAACATGCGGCATCCAGCTCCTGGTGCGTGGCGTTGCGTCCAAGCGACTCGGCCATCTGCGGAATCAGCGACTCGCGCATGACCCCGTGGTCGGCACTGACCGGATCCAGCAGCGCCACGCGCCGCCCATCGGCATCCTTGCCGAAGCGATCCAGCGCCTGCTCGGACAGGAAGCTGTAGTTCATGGTCTCGGACAAACCCAGCCCCACCAGGTGTTCGCGGCATGCGGCCACGGCACGTGGCCGGGCATCATCGGCATCCACCACCACGCGCCCCATCGGGTCGGCGGCCGGCACTTCGTCAATCCCGTGTATGCGGGCGATCTCCTCGAAGATATCGGCCTCGATCTTCAGATCGGGCCGGAACCCCGGCGGCGCCACCGTGATGATATCATCATCGGCGTTCGCCACGGGAATCTGGAGCTTTTCCAGGATACCGAGTACCTCGTCCCGTCCCAGGGACACACCCAGGAGCGACTCCAGACGCGCCAACCGACATGTGATGGGGGCCAACTCAGCCGCCCCGCCATAGACATCGATTACACCCGCCGCCACCGTGGCGCCGCAATGCTCGGTCATAAGTGCCGCAGCACGGCGGCTGGCCCACTCCACGGTCTCCCGGTTCACGGTGCGCTCGAAGCGGTGCGACGATTCCGTTGAGAGCCCCAACGCTACGGACGTACGGTGCGTCCGTGCCGGATCGAACGTGGCACTCTCGAGCAGAACGGTCTGCGTCGTGTCGTTGATCTCGCTGCCCGCCCCGCCCATGATACCGGCCACCGCCACGGGACGCTCCGCATCGGCGATCACGATCATCTCCGGCGTAAGCGCACGCTCCTCATCGTCGAGGGTTGCCATGCGCTCCCCTTCCGCCGCGCGGCGGACGATAATGCGGCTCTCCTTGAGCAGCGCGGAATCGAAGGCGTGCAGGGGGTGCCCGCACTCGAGCATGACGTAGTTGGTAATGTCCACCACGTTGTTGATCGGGCGCACGCCGCAACAGGTCAATCGGCGGCGCATCCAGACCGGGCTGGGCTTCAGTTTGGCTTCAGTCAGAACGCGTGCCGTGTAACGCGGGCAGTCGAAAGCATCCTGCACGTCGACACGGGTCCACTCGTCGACCGATTTGCCCTTCTCTTCGAACGTGGGCTCAGGAACCTTCAGCGCCACGCCATACAGGGCCGCCACTTCGCGCGCCATACCGATCACGCAGAGACAGTCCGGCCGGTTCCAGGTCACTTCGAGCTCGAGGACCGTCTCGATGCCACCGATAACGTCGAGCATCGGCGTTCCGACAGCCGCGTCTGCGGGAAGGATCATAATCCCGGCGTGATCGGCCGACAGGCCCAGCTCGTCCTCGGCACAGAGCATTCCCTGCGAGATCTCACCGCGCAGCTTGGCTTCCTTGATGGCCATGCCGCCGGGCAGCGTTGCGCCTACGGGCGCCAGGGCCACCTTGTCGCCGACATCAAAGTTATCCGCCCCGCAAACCACCGGCAGTTCGCCTTCGCCATCGAACACGCGACAGAGGCGCAACCGGTCGGCCTTGGGATGCTTCTCCCAAGCGCGTACTTCGCCCACGATAACGTCTTCACAGCCGGCCCCGACGTGTTCGATGCCTTCGACCTCTGTACCCGAGAAGGTCAGCCGCTCGGCAATCTCCTCCGCCGAGGCATCCACATCCACATATTCACGTAACCAACTTAACGGTAGTTTCATTTGCTTGTCCCTCGCTACGCCGAGCGCCCATCCTCTCGCATCGATTAGGGCGAAAGATCAGGGCAAAAGATCAAGGGAGATTTCCTTCGCTCCGAGCTACTGCGCCCTAATCTTTCGCCTTAATCTTTCGCCTTAATCTCTATCGGAATCCCTCACCCAAACTGCCTCAAGAACCGCATATCGTTTTCGTACAGCAGCCGGATATCCGGGATGCCGTAGCGGATCATGGCGATGCGTTCTATGCCCATGCCGAAGGCGTACCCGGTTGTTGTCTCCGGATCGTAGCCGACTTTCTCGAACACCCGCGGATCCACCATGCCGGCACCGGCAATCTCGATCCAGCCGCTGCCTTTGCATACCCGGCACCCGGCCCCGTTGCAGACGTGACACGAGAAGTCGCACTCCACGCTGGGTTCCGTGAACGGGAAGAAGTGAGGACGGAACCGCACGGCAACATCGGGCCCCATCATCTCGTGTGCGAAGTAGGCCAGCGTCCCTTTGAGGTCGGCCAGCGACACATCGCGATCGACATAGAGTCCTTCGATCTGGTGGAAGTTGGCGCTGTGTGTGGCGTCGGTCGTATCGCGTCGATAGCAGCGGCCCGGCGTGACAATGCGTACGGGCGGCTGGCGTGATTCCATGACCCGGATCTGTACCGGGGATGTCTGCGTGCGCAGGAGCCGGCCGTCATCGAGCCAGAACGTGTCCTGGCGATCGAGCGAGGGATGGTAGCCGGGGGTGTTGAGCGCATCGAAGTTGTGGTAGGGCGTCTCCACGTCGGGGCCTTCGGCCACGGTGAAGCCCATGCGGCCGAAGATGGCAACGGCCTCTTCGATCACGGTTGAGATGGGGTGACGGGTGCCGCGGCGCGGACCGCGTCCCGGCAGCGTGTAGTCGAAGGTGACGGGCTCGGCGATGGCTTTCGCATCGCCGGAGAGCTCTTTCTTCCTGGTTTCGAGCAGCTCGGTCAGCTCTTTCTTGAACGTGTTGGCCAGGCGGCCCACTTCGGCACGCTCTTCCGGCGCCACGGTCTTGAGCTCTTTCATGACCTGGGGCATCAGCCCCTTGCGCCCGAGATACTTGATGCGCACCGCCTCAACGGCGTCCGCCGTCTCCGCCGTCCGCGCCTCGTCCAATCCCTCGGCTACTGTTCTTTTGAGTGTCTCCAGGTTCACGGTCTCATCTCCTTCAAAGTCCCAACCCCACTGCATCTGGCCAAAAAAAACGGCCATCCCGAAAGATGGCCGCTTGGTAGTTGGCTGGCGGGTTAGGCCAGGCCACCACGGGCCTGCTCAACAATCGTGCTAAAGCCTTCGGGATCGTGAATAGCAATCTCGGAGAGCATTTTACGGTTAAGCGCAATCTTCTGCTTGGTGAGGCCTTCGATCAGGCGGCTATAGCTAATGCCGTTCTGACGACAGGCGGCCGATACGCGCGCAATCCAGAGCTGGCGATACGTGCGTTTGCGGTCCTTACGGTGCGTGGTGGCCATGCGCATGGCGCGATCCACGGCCTCGGTGGCCTGGCGAAACAGCTTGCTGCGCGATCCACGGAAACCCTTGGCCTGCTCGAGGACACGGCGACGACGACGGCGTGAAGCCGGTGCATTGGTTGCTCTTGGCATCTTATTCTCCTAGCGCGAGAGCTTCGCTCGCATCTCAAATCCCTAAACGCTCAGCATGCCCTGGACACGCTTGGTCTCGGTCTTGCTCAACGTCGAGGCCGTGCGCAGCGAGCGCTTGCGTTTACGCGACTTGCCACCCAACAGATGGCCTGAACCCGCCTTGTGATACTTCAATTTACCAGTAGCGGTCTTCTTGAAGCGCTTCGCAGCAGCCTTGTTTGTCTTCTTTTTCGGCATCAGTGATCGTCCTTACTGCCTGAGCCCAAGCGGCCGGCATACAGTTTTCCCCTGTGGAAAGCAGGAGAAACTATCGAAAAGGCAGTGTCCCGTCCAGCCCTTTTTTCGGAGATCTACTCCGGATTCTTCGGCAGAGTCGACTGCGTGCCCTTGGGGGTCCTGCCCTTTTGGCTCTTGCCGGTCTTAACGCCGAGCATGGCGATGATGCTGCGCCCCATAAGCTTGGGCGCCATATCGATGACGCTGATATCCACGCATTCCTTGATCACACGCTGGACGACCTCGAATCCGAGCTCACGGTGCGCGTTCTCACGGCCGCGGAATTGCAGGCTCAACTTGACTTTGTGTCCCTTCTTCAGGAAACCCTTGGCCTTGTTGAGTTTGGTCTGGAAGTCATGCTCACCCACGTTGGCGTGGAATTTGACTTCCTTCATGCCCTTGTTGGACTGCGTCTTGCGGGCCTTCTTCTGCCGCATACTCTCTTCATACCGGAACTTGCCGAAATCCATGATCCGGCAGACCGGCGGGTCCGCATTCGGCGAAATCTCGACCAGGTCCATCTTCTGGTCAACCGCCAGCTTCATCGCGTCCCGGGTTTCCATGACTCCAAGCATGTCCCCATTGGACGCCACACAACGCACCCGGGGGACCCTGATGCGATGATTACTTCTCACGAATGAACGAATAGCTTACCTCCCTTTGCTAGTTACTGTTGCTTTCCTTCTTCGTTTCCTCTGGAGATTAGGGCGAAAGATTAAGGTGAAAGACTAGGGAACGGAAATCGCCTACCCTAATCTTTCGCCCTGATCTTTCGCCTTAATCTCTCCTCTCACCCCTTTACCTTACATTCCTCGGTAAGCTTCGCAATCAAATCCTCCAACGACACGGCCCCTTGATCGCCTTCCTTGCGGTGACGTACCGCCACGGTGCCCTCTTCCATCTCCTTGGGGCCGACGATCACCATGTAGGGGATCTTCTGATTCTGGGCGCGCCGGATCTTGGCGCCCATGCGCTCCGACTTCTCGTCCAGCGACACCCGGAAATCGGCTTCGCGCAGGGCGGCGTGCACCTTCCGGGCGTAGTCGATTTCCTTCTCGGTCAGCGGAATCACGCGCACCTGCTCGGGCGCCAGCCAGAGCGGGAACGCCCCGCCGTAGTGCTCCACCAGGATACCGAAGAACCGCTCCAGGCTGCCCAACAGCGCGCGGTGGACCATGTAGGGCCGATGTTCGGCACCGTCGTCGCCCACAAAGGTCAGGTCGAAGCGTTCGGGCAGGTTGAAATCGAACTGGATCGTCGAGAGCTGCCATTCCCGTCCGATCGCGTCCTTGATCTTCAGATCAATCTTGGGACCGTAGAACGCACCACCGCCCTCGTCGGTCTCGTAGTCGATGCCTTCGGCCTTGAGCGCTTCTTCGAGCGACTCCGTGGCGGCCGTCCAGCGCGCTTCCTCGCCCACCGCCTTGGCCGGCCGGGTGGCAAGGTAGGCAGAGACATCTTTGAACCCGAAGGCGCCGAGAATGCGCAGGGCAAAGCGTACGGTGTAGGCCACCTCATCCTTCATCTGTTCGGACGTGCAGAAAATGTGCGCATCGTCCTGCGTGAAGCCGCGTACGCGCAGCAGGCCGTGCAGGACTCCGCTCTTCTCGTAGCGATAGACCGTACCCAGCTCGGCCATGCGCATCGGCAGCTCGCGATAAGAGCGCTTCTGCGTTTTGTAGATCTGGATGTGGAACGGGCAGTTCATCGGCTTGACGTAGTAGTCGTTGCCGTCGACGTCCATCGGCGCATACATGTTCTCGCCGTAGAACTCAAGGTGCCCGGAACGTTCCCACAGGATGCTGCGTCCGATGTGCGGGGTGTAGACCAGCTCGTAGCCGCCGCGGTAATGCTCACGGCGCCAGAAGTCCTCGATCGCCGAGCGGATCCGGGACCCCTTCGCATGCCAGTGCGTCAGGCCAGGGCCCACATCTTCGCTGCTGCTGAAGAGGTCCAGCTCCTTACCCAGCTTGCGATGGTCGCGCTTGGCCGCTTCTTCGATCTGCTTGATGATGGCGCGAATGGCCTTGGGCGATTCCGCCGCGATGCCGTAGACGCGCTGCAGCATCGGGTTGGTCTCGATGCCATGGAAATAGGAGCCCGCCACCGAGGTCAGCTTGAACGCCCTGACGTCACCGGTGGTCTCGACATGCGGCCCGCGGCAGAGATCCATGAAGTCGCCGCACTTGTAGAACGTGATCGTTTCGCCTTCCGGAATCGCGGCAAGCCGCTCAATCTTGAACGTTTGATTACGCTCCTGGAGCCACTGCTCGGCCTCTTCGCGCGACATCTCGAGCGGCTCAAAAGGTTCCTTCTCCGCAACAATCTTGGCCATCTCGGCTTCGATTGCGGGAAAATCCTCGGGAGACAGACGATGAGAGAGGTCGAAATCGTAGTAGAAACCGTCACTCGTCGCCGGCCCAATATCCAGCTTAACCCCGTCATAAAGACGACACACGGCTGCTGCCATCACATGCGCCGCACTATGGCGCATCTTCTCAATGTCCAAGACTCGACCTCCCTAGTTTCTCACCGAAAACCATATGAAGTTCAGATTGTAGGTCACAAGATGAACCGAGTCGAGAGTTTTGAGTGGTACCGGCAGATTATCTCGTGAGCTCTGCTCTGAACTACTTCGGAACAGTTCTCGGCACCATCCACGGGGTAGTTGATCGAATAGCTCAAGCTAGCATCATTGCGATCTGACCCCACCGACACACTAATGGATCTCCCTGGAAATGCCTTCGCGGCCCCACAGTGAACTATCGTTCCTTTTTTCTATTGACGAACAGGAATGCGCCATGCGAACTTTAGTTCACTATGAGCGAACTACTTGATTCCGTCCGTCGTGAAATCCGCCTGCGTCACTACTCCATCCGCACAGAGCACAGCTATGTCGACTGGGTGTATCGCTACATCCTCTTCCATCACAAACGCCACCCGGCCGAGATGGGGGCACCGGAGATCACCGCCTTCCTCAGCTACCTGGCAACAGATCTCAACGTCGCAGCCAGCACCCAGAACCAAGCATGTTGTGCTTTGGTATTTCTCTACAAACACGTCCTGGAAAAGGATCTTCCTGAGTTTGGCGAGATCGTGCGCGCCAAGAGACCCAAGCGGCTGCCGGTCGTCCTCAGTGCCGAAGAAACGGCATCCGTGCTCTCCGGCCTCGATGGCCTTCATCGGCTCATGGGCGACATGCTCTATGGTACCGGAATGCGCATTGTCGAGCTCATCCGCATGAGGGTTAAAGACATAGACTTTGATCGGCGCATGATCATCGTCCGCGATGGCAAAGGCCAGAAAGACCGCGTCGCCGTGCTTCCCTCCGAACTCGTCCCCGAACTCAAAGAGCATCTTGAGAAGGTCCGTGCTTTGCACGAAAAAGACCTGGCCAGCGGCTTCGGCACCGTCCACCTGCCTTTTGCTCTTGCCCGCAAATACCCCAATGCCAACAAAGAGTGGGGATGGAAATACGTCTTCCCTGCAAGTAGGCTTTCAGTGGACCCGAGAAGCGGTATCAGACAGCGCCACCATGTATACGAGAGCGTGCTTCAAAAGGCGCTCAAACAGGCCACTCATGCGTCAGGCGTTGTCAAGCCCGTCCGCGCACACACGATGCGGCATTCGTTTGCCACGCATCTGCTCGAAGCCGGCCATGATATCCGGACCGTGCAGAAGCTCCTGGGTCACAAGGACGTCAGAACCACGATGATTTACACCCACGTCATGCAAGATGGTGTCTGCGGAATCAAGAGCCCGCTCGCCCGGGTGCGCCTTATCCAGCAACAGCACCAGACCGCGCAGGGCGATGCACCGCCGACATCTGTCGCGCCCGCTTCGCAGCAGGTCTGCACGGAACCCGCCTCGATAGCCGGCGAGACAGTAGGGGACAACCCGGCTGACGACCGCGCTGTCATCTCGAAACATGCGCGGCAGGCAAGGGCAAAGATGGGATTGTGGCGGCCGGTAGTCCTGATGAAGCGCCTTGGCTACGCTGCGGTGTGGGCACTCGCGTTCTTTTCGGCCGGAGACAGACAACCATGAGTGGCACTGGACCAGTACCATGCTACGCCGGCGGCCGACCCTATTTCGGCATGCACAGCGCATCGTCCGACCGCGCGCGACCGCGCGACTGTCGACATGACCGGGTCATTGCGCTCACCTCGCCCGAGCTCGGCTGGACCCGCTTCTGGGAGATCATATCCAACCAGCTCGGTCGCCGGGACTATAGTGAACCCTCGCAGCAACTGTATCGCGCCGTGCTGCGTGCCTTCTATCGGCGCACCCAATGCGCGCCCGCATCCGTCACAGCCGACATCATCAGGAACCACCTCAATGGCTTGGTTGCCGAGCACTATTCCTGGAATTGGGTCGGCATGAACATCTCCGTCCTGCGCACCGTATTCGACAAACTGGGCGGCCAAACCGTTACCAGCCAGCTCGCCACCCCCAAACGCCCCATGCATCTTCCCGAAATCCTCAGCCCTGGCGAGGTCCGCCAGATCCTCGCCGCGGCCACTACCACGCGTGATCAGCTCCTCTTGGGGCTCATGTATGGTTGCGGACTGAAAGTCGGAGAAGCCTGCAGAATCAAATGGGACGATCTCGACATGGAAGGCCACACGCTTCGCGTCCGCTATGCGAGAGACACGCGAAGCCGCCTACTCGATATTCCGCCTGATTTGATCCCCATCCTCAAGATGGGTTGCTCTCGCTGTCCAGGCGAAGACTACATCTTTCAAGGCCGCCATGAAGGCGCACATCTCAGCACTCGCATGGTACAGCTCATTCTGCGTAGCGCCGTAAAGACCACCGATATTCTCAAAACCGTTACCTGCATGACGCTGCGTCACTCGTTTGCCGTTCACTGCCTTGAGAACGGCGGATCCACCCGCGCAGTGCAGGAAGCACTCGGACACAAGTCCATCGACACCACCCTCATCTATGAAGACTGCATCCTTCCCTGCCATGTAAGAAGCCCTCTCGGTCTCCTGCGGGAAAGAAACGACGCGGAGTCGATTGGGCGCGAACCGAGAGAGGCGGTGGCGGACCCAGGTCAGCCGGCCAGAATGCTCTTTTCTGAACCGCTTTCGATCGAAGCAATCGCACTGCCCTTCCGCAACGAATCATCCTCAGGTCACGCGTCCGAGTTCCAGCATCTGCTCCATACTCACATCCTCGGCCGATTTCTTGGGAAGCGTCGAGCGACCATTCGCGCCGGTTAGCTATTCACCTGCTTGGCAAAGCCCCGTAGAAAGCTCGGAGCAGCAGGCTTGCGCCACCAATTGGTTGCACTTTGATCCGAATCCCTCCCTCGGACGGCAGAAAACCGCCTCAGCCCGAAATATGCCCTTGTGCAATTCCCCCGCCACCCCTAGATTCATCGTGAAGATGGTAATGTGATGGAACATTGCCACATTAATAACGCTCAGAAAGGGCAAAGCCTGTATTAGCGAAATCAAACCGTCTAATACCGGTGTTCGACAGAAAGAAGACATTGATGCAAATAAGTAACTTCGTAACCTTTATGATGGTTCTGTTTATCGCCACAGGAATATCCGCACCTGCATCCGGAAGCGAAAGCAAACGACAGGAGATGCCACCCAATATCCTCTTCATCATGTCCGATGATCATACTACTCAGGCCATTGGCGTTTATGGTAGCCGCCTGGCCAACCTGAATCCTACCCCACACATTGATGCACTGGCAAAGAACGGCATGCGCTTTGACCGAGTGTTCTGCAACAATTCCATATGCACGCCCAGCCGCGCGAGCATCATTACAGGGCAGTACCCTCAAAAGAACGGAGTGCTTGATCTCAACGGAAGCATACCACCAGAAAGGCAGTTCCTCCCCATTGAACTCAAAAAAGCTGGTTACCAGACGGCTATGATTGGCAAATGGCATCTGAAGAAAGAACCGGCAGTTTTCGACTATTACTGCGTTTTGCCGGGTCAGGGAAAATATCATAACCCGGACTTTCGAATTCGGGGCGATAAGCCATGGCCAGAAAACGTGATCAAGAAAGACGGACAACATTCCAGCGATGCGATAACCGATATAAGCCTGGAGTGGCTAAAGAAAGGACGAGACAAATCCAAACCCTTCTTTCTTATGCATCACTTCAAGGCTCCACACGACGAGTTTTATAACGCCAAGCGCTACAACTCATATCTGGAAGATGTTGAGATCCCTGAACCGGCTAACCTCTTCGATCCGCCGGCCGGCTCTGATGGCTCACGAGGCATGGGTTCAGGTGTGGGAAGGAAACATGCCCCATGGCGATTGGCAAAGAGTCTCAGAATCCCGGACAAACTCAATGACAAGGATTATGCAAAAGCAGGCTACCAGAAGTATCTCAAGCGTTACCTGCGCTGTGTTAAGGGTGTTGACGATAACGTCAAGCGCCTGATCGATTATCTCAAGGAAAGTGGTGATCTGGATAATATGGTCATCATATACACAGGTGACCAGGGCTTCTTTCTGGGCGAGCACGATTTGATGGACAAACGTTGGATGTACGAGGAAGCCTTTCGCATGCCCTTCATTGTCCATGCCCCAAAATTGATCAAGGGCGGCTCAACCAACGATTGGCTTATCAATAATACCGACTTCGCGCCAACCATCCTGGACTTGGCCGGATTCAAGACGACTCCTGACTATATGCAGGGCCGCAGCTTTACAGCCGCCCTTAAAGGAGAGGCTAAACCCAATGACTGGCGTACATCCACTTACTATCGCTACTGGATGCACATGGCTCACAACCTTGCCGTACCGGCCCATTTCGGCATCCGTGGTGAACGCTACAAACTGGTTTTCTTCTACGGCTGCGCCCCAAACGGAAAGAATCGCACCCCCGCTGCCTGGGAGTTTTACGACCTGGAGAAGGATCCGCACGAGATGCACAATCAATACGGCAACCCGGAATACGGGAAGACTATCGCGGACATGAAAGCCGAACTGAAGAGTACCCGTGAGGATCTAAATGAGACCGACAAGAAGTACCCCGCCATTCAGGCAATCATTGACGCTAATTGGCAATAACGAGAAAACCGGACATAACTTGTGAACATAGAAAGTCGAACAAAACGATCGACAAATATCATCTGAAAGCGCGCTTTCAGATGAAGCGTCATCGTTGAAGTTGAACTCCAGAATAGATGAGAAGATTCGAAGACATCCTCAAAGCCCGAGCGTGTATCTGACCTTTGCAGGATGTTATGAAGACGGAAATGAACAGTCGGAGCGAGATGCCGTGTCCCGCGTTGCGGCATCACTCTCCACTCTTGATGACAGCATCCGTGCAGTTCGGGGTACAGACCCCAGCTGCATTACGACGGGCATGATTGGGTCATCAACATCTTCTTTCCGGATGCGGAGCAAGTGTGGCCTGGTGACACAGTCCGGGCGTATCTCTGCATGATGAGTCCCGAGGAGTATGTCAAACGTATGCATCCGGATATGGAATTCGAATTGAGAGAAGGAACCAGAGTGATTGCCGATGGCAAGATCACTCAGATAATCGAGCTCGAAGACTCGGCCAAGAAACAGGCCCCTTAACAAGAGCACAAGTACGTTTCAAACCGCGCTTCGCACGTTCCGCGCGAAACTCTCAGTTGAGTCGTTCGATTTGAAAAAACGACAAAACGTCTTGACGTCATAACGTTATAATGTTATTCTTGTATTAAGAATGGAGGATGTTATGAGCACTTTAACACAAAGAGCCACAATTTATATGGATCCTGTCCTACACAAAGCACTTCGCCTGAAATCAGTCGAAACGTCCAGATCTATGTCAGACCTTGTCAATGATGCCGTTCGATATGAATTGGCTGAGGATGCCGACGACCTTGCGACCTTTGACGCTCGAAAGAAAGAGCCAACGCTTGACTTCGAAGACTTCGTGAAGGAATTGAAACGTAATGGCACAATATAAAGTTATTGTTCGAAAATCGGTCTCCAAAGACTTAAAGCAAATCCCCAAGAAAGATGTCCAACGGATACTTAGAGCAATCCGGGCTTTGTCTCAAGATCCACGCCCACCGCAATCCAAAATACTCTCAGGAGAAGAAAAATATCGTCTCCGTTGTGGCGTATACCGAGTGCTATACGAAATCCGGGATGCACAATTAGTTGTTTGCGTTGTAAGAGCGAGACACAGAAAAGACGTGTACAGATAAAATCGAACAAGATGTGGACAACTACAAATCATTCCGCGCTTCGCGCAGCATAATTTGAGTGTCATGCTAGACGTTCGGAGCAAAGAAACCATTGATAGAAGGGCTGATTTCTGGTATAAATAACAGATGAATAAGAGCATAACTAAACTCGCAACAATCGACACAGACGATAGCGATGGGTTCGTGCCAGGATCCACTAGCTCACGAATTGCACTAGTTTGGCCTCTCACCCAGGAAGTAACTTCTCTAAGCAAACAGCATAATGTTAAACGAAGACTACAAAGAAATGTTGCAGTCGTTAGTAGACGAGAAAGTTAAATTTCTTCTTGTCGGCGCTTACGCCTTAGCCGCTCATGGCTATCCCCGTGCAACCATGGATATCGATATCTGGGTCATGCCCTCGCCAGATAATGCAGAGGCCGTTTTAAGAGCTCTAAACACATTCGGAGCGCCTTTGCACGAGCTGACATCTTCAGACCTTCAAAAGACCGACACAATATTCCAGATAGGAGTCGCTCCTCGAAGAATCGATATTATTACAGGTGCATCCGGTCTGGATTTCAATAATGCTTATGCGCAATCTATTAAAACTGATGTCGAAGGCCTCACTATTCACATCCCCTCCCTCAACGATCTCATCTGCAACAAAAAAGCTTCAGGAAGAACAAAAGACCTTGCAGATGTCGAAGCCCTCGAAAAACTTAAGAAATCCGATCGGGATAGGGACGCCCATCGCTGAGCGCCCCCCCCACACCAGCAAGCAACCGGGCCATGCCCGGCACATATCAAGGCACTGCACGTTACGTCGCTAAACGCGCCGACCGTGAGTGCAGACGTTAAGGAACTGTCAAAAACTCTATGAAAAGTATGAAAATGGAGTGTAGAGGTTTCTGAGTGTGTAAATTGCGATTATGGAGGGCGATGCTCCTGCCAGCCTGCTCCCGACGCAGGAGGGCAGGCAGGCAGGCAGAGCCGAGATTGCACGAAAACGCGCCGTGTGTGCGGCCGGTTCGAGAGGACTCTCACCCTCCATGAGCGGCCTACGGGGCAGAATATCCAATACGCGACAAAAAAAATGGGGGAGAAGCCAATTCGACATCTAACCCGTTTCAAAGAAGACAGTTAGACAGAAAATAGATAAAAAGTTTTGGCGGAACCACGTTCGACAGAAGGAGACGGAAATGAGACTGGGATTCTCAATTATCGGCATATTGATCTGTGCGTCACAAGCATGGGCATGTTGGTGCTACTATGAAATGGAGCACCATATAATACTTGAGAGTACCGAGTTCTTAGGCTGATTGACGAGGCTTTTTCGCGGTGCTTTTGGCTCGCAGCTGGGACGCTCTCAGTGAGAGATCAACCCAGCGATCGATGAGCTTTCTGAAGCGCTTGAAGGTCGCCGTCTCCTT
>JADHWE010000047.1 GCA_016783675.1 Kiritimatiellia bacterium | reverse complement strand
GGGCATTCATTCGCTTTCCTCGCTCTCTTCCCTTGGCCATTGGATATTCCTTGTTGGATATTGGATATTGAGTTCCGTGTCCGGGTCAGACCATGCTCCACGGACCACAGGCGTCAACATTTGAACGATACCAATCTCTTATATACAAAACATTCGGGCCAGTGCCTTTTTCGCCATCGGCAAGGATGTCGCCCTTGTTGTTTTTCAGTCTTGAGGGCTTGTACTTCTTGAGAAGCTTACTGACCTCGCTGTCGGGATCGTTCCTGTCGCCGAAGATGCGTGCCTTGGCAGGGCATGACACCACGCAGTAGGGATCCTCGCCATTCCTGACCCGGTGGATGCAGAACGTGCACTTCTCAACCCACCCATCCTCACGCACATCTGCCAGCTTGCCTTTGCCGCGCGATTTCTGGCCCTCTTCCGGCGGTTGACGATCCCTGTACTTGTAGGCGTGCTTCGACGGAGGAAGGGCCCCGGCCTTCTTGGCGATTTCCGCAGCCGAACACGTTCCGCCCTTAATCGCCGCGCTCTTGTCGCTGTGAGCCGCATGGGTCTCCTTGCCGACATCATTGAAGCTTATCACCGTGTAGGCGGCATCTTCCTTCTCAACATCTTCAGAGCTATAGGGGCATCCGTTAGCTCCGTAGCACTTGCCGCACTGAATACAGTACCTCTGGTTGTACATCGTGATGCCGTCTTCCGTCTTGTACAGCGCTCGCGGCTCAGGACAGCCCTCGAGGCATTTCGGATCATCACAGTGATTGCAGAGCACGGGACGATTGACGTACTTGACGTCAGGGAACTTGCCTTTCGCCTCAATGGCGAAATCGGCCCAGTTAAACGTCTGCCCCCTGGTTCTTGCCTGTGTGTTGTTTTCCGTCTTGCAGGCCATGGCGCAAGCACCGCAGCCCACGCACTTCTGCAGGTCGATCACCATTGAGAATCTTTTCGTAGCCATAATGCAGAGCTCCTTTCAATTAGATCTTGGCTATCTTGACGCCTGTGAACCCACCGTTTCTTACTGTGCTTCCGCTGAGACGCTCATAGTCATCAGGCATCAACAGGTTGTTGTTGCCTCCCTTCGGCAGCGCCTTGCTGTAATCGCCGGAAGCGACACGGCCATAGGCCCAGTGTCCCTGCCCGTAACATTTTGCCACCGTCCCCGGGCGGACCCCCTCCCAGAGCTTGGCTTTCACTTCGATCGTCGCATTGACCGAGGTGACCTTGATGTCGTCGCCATCCTTGATGCCGATCTTCGCGGCATCATCCGGGTTGATCTGCAATACGTCGTCCCAACTCTTGTCGCCCACATCCAGTTTCTTGAACTCATGATACCACGGGCAGTTCTGACTTCTTCCCTCTCGGTTGAGCTTGGACTTGAAGTCAATGAACGTGAACGGGTACTCCTTGAGATTGCCATGCCTGAACGGCGTCTCGTAATGCGGCACAAAGGCCTTCTCGCCTCGCACCTCGTAGTTGGTGATCTTCAGGATGTCGTCGACGGTCGTCTCATGTTTCTCCGCATGAGTCGTCAGCGCTTTTTTCAGAGTCTCCGAGTAGAACTCGAACTTGTGGGTCGCCGTCTTGAAGTGACCACCCCAGCGTTTCTTGTAGGCGTAGGGCTTGGAATTCCACATGCCCCGCTGCCGGAATTCCTTCCATCCGTTGATCTTGTCGCCCCCGACGTCCTCCTTACCGTCCCACAGAGGAGCGGTCTGGATCTTCAGCGAATGCTCGGTGAACTCGATCCCATTGGTCGGCTCCTTGCCCGTTTCGGGGTCCTTGAACTCCTTGGTGTAGTAGTCAAGGAGGTTGGGGAAGCCCCTGGCTTTGAGCTTCTCGGCGATCAGCCACGGGATCTCCGTCTCATCCGTCTTGGCATCCCACATGGGTGTGACGACCGGCTGTACCAGCGTCGCCGTGGCGTACCGGTTTGCCTTGGTCTTGACGTAGCCAAGCTTCTCAAACATGGTTATCCTGGCCGGCAGAACAACATCGGCGAACTGTGTCATCTCTGACGCGTTGACCGTGATATCGGCAAAGAACGGCATCTGTGCCATTGCCTTCTCCCAGCGGTCGGCGCCTGTATTGGAGAACACAAAGTTATTCATGTAGCCGATCGTCATCTTGATGTCATACGGGTCCTTCGCCAGCATCGCGTTGGCCGTGTTGTTGGTCACAACCGCGCTTCCGGGCTTGCCCTTCTTCATGGCCGGAAACGCTTTGTACCCGCGCTGGTCGATCTTCTTCTGCTTGGTGTTCTTCTGCGAGAGTTCATCCTGGTACGCGGAGTAGCTCGGTATCTTCTTCACAGGAATACTTGCACTTGCGAGCACCCCGCCTTCGTGATCGATGCCTCCGACAAGGCCGTTTAGCGCATGTACGGCCATCGCCGAGTAGGCGCCCCTGACGTGCATGGCCGCGCCCGGTCCCATCCACACGATGGCATTCGGTGCGGCTTTCGCCAGCCCGGTGGCCACCCGGACAATCTGGTCTCGCGGTATGAGCGTGATCTTCGCGGCCCATTCAGGCGTCTTGTCCTTGAGCTCCAGGTTCCACCACTTTACAACACCGTTCGTTTCCTTCTCTTCAAACGCGGCCTCATCGACGTCGGCGCCTGCCTTGAACAGGTTCTTCTTGTCCTTGAAATCGCCCACGAAGTCCTTGCTCCAGAGTCCATTGACAAGAATGACGTGCGCCAGCGCGGAGGCAAGCGCTCCGTCTTCGCCCGGCTTAATCGGCAGCCATTCCTGCGCTTTCGCGGACGAGGCGCTCAGCTTCGGGTCGACGACCGCCACGGTGGCCTGGTCGAGCACATCGCCAAACCGCTTGATGGTCGCGGGAATCATCCTGTTGCTGCTGACCGGGTCACAGCCCCAGATAAGCGCGTACTTGGTCTTGGACAGATCGTAATCCCTATACGACCAGTTGCCGGCGGTGTAGAACGAGCCGAATTTCTCGGCCTCCGCGCAGATGGCGCTGTGTGAGATTCCGTTCGGCGAACCAAACACCTTGGGCAGCGCACCGTAAAGGGTGTCGCGCATGTAGGTGTAGCGGCCGCGCAGGAGCAGGAACTTGTGCGTCTCCCCGGCATCACGCAGCGCCATCATCTTGTCGGCGATCGTATCCAACGCTTCATCCCAGGAGATAGGAACGAATTTCGGGTCGATGCCCTTGCCCTTCTTCGGGTTCGTCCGCTTCATGGGGGTCTTGATCCTGTCGGGATCGTACAGCTCCTGCAGCCCGATGTGAGACTTGGGGCACAGGGTGCCCTCGTTCTGTTTCGAATAGCGGTTCCCTCTGACCTTCACTGCCCTGCCATCCTGTACGAAGATCTCGGCGGGACACCATGTGGTGCATCCCTGGCAGGTCGTGGGCACCCAGCTTCCCCCTATGGTCGCCGAGCTTCCATCCGACGCGGCGAGTGCGCTCAGTTGCGGGCCATAGACCGCCGCCGCGCCACCGGCAGCTGAAGTCAACTTCATGAATCCTCTTCTCGACAGTTTCATCCTACCCCCTCCTCGTTACTGGCGCCTTTGCGCCCACATGCTATCCTGTCTATACGTCTGTATTGAGCCCCTCATCGCGTGCGCTCATTCCGTTTCGAGTTCTGCAATCGCGTCTTCGAAATACTCAATCGAGATGTCCAACAGCAGTGCGGAGTACTTCTTGTTGTGAACGCCGCCACCGGCGTTGACGATCCCGAGATTCGTCTGCCCGTCTTGAATCAGTAGTTCTGCTGCCGTGATGGTTTCCTGGGGAAGCTTCCCGCGTGCCTGCACAAGGGCGTCAAGCGCCTCTTGCTCATACTCGAAGGCTTCTTCAAGAAACTCGCTCACGTCACTCTTCCACTTCGCTACGAGAGCGCCCTCCTTCTCTGAGTGACAGTTGATGCAGACACTGGCGGTCGCAAGCTTCTTGCCCCGGCCTTTATCATCGACCGCATCCACGATATGACAGGCAAGGCACCCCATCCCCATATCGTGGTGTTTGATCGGCAGGGGCTTGTCTACGCCTTTGCCGCCCGTGCCCGAGATAAGCAACCGCTTGTTCTGATGCGGCGTGGCATGGCAGGCCTTGCAGTCGCTCAGTGCGGCATCGAAATGGTCAAAGCCTTCAGGCGGCCGGCCATGCTGGATGATCTCATGACAGCTGAAGCAGTTGGCCGCCTGGGCGGCTACGTGCTTCTCGTGCATCAGTTCCGCATTGGAGGCATCTTGCATTATCGCCTGGTCATTCTCGTGACATTCCAGGCAGCGCTGTTCCCGCATGACGCCGTTGCCCCTGACCTCGTGAAGGTGGCAGCTGGCGCAGGCAACGCCCCGCTCTTCAAGGATCTGATGCGTGATAAGCTCATCGCTGTCCGAAGCATCGTCCCTGAATGGGGTCACCGGAATGGTGTGGCACAGCGAGCATTTCGACAGCTTTTCGTTCAGGGCTTCATTCTTGAAGTGACACAGATGGCAGACTTTCTGGGCAACCTCCATATGGTGGTCAGCCGTCTCGCGACGGTGGCAGAGACTGCAATGTTTCTCCTGGCCCTCCATCCAGTTTTCCTTGGCAAAATGTGTCTCGTGTACGAATGGAACAGTGGCTTCGGATCCGTCTGTTCGCGTATACGAGGCAAACGCGATACGATTGGTCATCCATTGCCCCTCCTCGGTACCTTCGTCCGTGGAATGGCATCCCGCCGCCGTGCAGCTTGCGTCATTTACCAGCGCGGCCTTCTGAACGGTTGTTGCGGTTGTGCCGAGATATGAGAAGAGCTGTCCAAGCCCCTTGAACTTGGCCTTCAAGGTGTGGTGCTCACCCGGCGCATAGTGACAGTCCACACATGTCACACCCTCTTCGGCGTGTTCGGACTTCTCCCAGGTCTCGTGGTACGTGTCCATGATGTGACAACTGCCACAGAATGATGGACGCGACGTCGCGTATTCCGCACCGGCAATGAGCACAGCCTGAAACAGTATCGCACCGATAATGAACAACCACCACCAGCGCCGGAGCTTGTCAAGCCACACCAGCACCCTCCGGCCAACAGGTCCGGCAGGAACGTGCTCAACGGCTTCCCTCTTTGGTTTATGCTCCATGTTCGGTGCTATCCTCTATTTACGGTACGTTGTAGTTCTTGCCAATCGACACGGCCTCAGGCGGGTTGTGCCATTCTTCCTCGTGGCCACCCCCACAGATGATGACGGCCTGCGTGGTGTTGCCGGAGCCCTTCCGCGGCGGGCCGGCCTCCCGTGAACGCTATGGTCGTTCCGCGTGTCCGCTCGTCAGTCGCAGAGCGCTCCGCCCCGCCTCTCCTGCTGAACGACGGTCCGATGGCGTCGTGTACTGCATCCATGAAGCACTCGTGTGATGTCGTTGCCCTCAGGGTGGCATGTACCGAATGCCACAAGCGCCGCCCGCGTATCGTTGCACCGAATCCCCAGCCTTTAGCGGGGCTAATCTCTCCCACCACGATCACCCGCATGTTGCGGGTTGCGGGGTCGTTTTCCAATGTGTCCAGAATCCGGGAGCCATCTATGCCGCCGGACTCCATGGTCTCGAGTACGATGAGATCGGGTTTCACGTTCCTCGCTGTTCGCACGGCGTCGGCATCACATGATGCGGCGAGGACGGGATATTCTTCACCTATCGTATGGCATGCCGACGCCCGCCATTCGGCATCGCCACCAACGACGAGTACCGTGCGGGGCCGGGGTCTCTGAGACAGGTGTGTGTTGCGCTTGTTCATTCTCTCTGCGATCCACTCTATATAAGGGGTGAAGGTGTGGAGCGAACCATGCAGACGAAAGGTCGCTTCCCGAATCCCTTCCCCGATGGTCAAAAGTGTGGCACGGATCTGACAAGTCCGCATCCGTTTGAAGTGCCCATTCTGGATGGAAAACGACTCCGTACAAAATACGGATGGAATGGCGGTGCGACAGAAGGCGTCGGGCTACTTTACTGCGATGGCGTAAACAGCCCGCTGCGCATCGCGAAAGAAACGAGCTCCGCCCGGCTCGCGATCTGCAACTTGCCCAGGATGTGCTGGCGGTGGGTCTGAACCGTACGTACAGAGATGCTCAGCAGCGTGGCAATCTCCGTGTTTGTGTGCCCGTGGGCGAGCAATCGGCAGACTTCCCGCTCCCGCGACGTGAGAACGGCCAGGCCAGAATCGACGGCCTCCTTGCGCGGCGTGCCCGCAAATGCTGATACCGCCTCTTCAATGACGGCCCTGTCCCAGTAGACGCCCCCCTCTCTAACACGATGAATCGCTTCCAGCAATTCGTCGCCCGTCGAGCGCTTGAGCACAAAGCCTTTCACGCCCAGTCGGATCATGTCCTGTGCGTAATACTCTTCCTGGTGCATCGTGAGCACGATGACCAGGAGCTCGGGGAAGTGCTTCAGCGCCCGGCGCGCCACAACGGTACCGGGAATATCGGGCAAGCTGATGTCGAGAAGAAGCAGGTCGGGGCGGCAGGTATCCAGTAGTTCGAGTGTTTCCTCCCCGGTACCCGCCTCGCCGACGATATTGAGGTCGGGCTGCTGTTCAAGAAAGATGCGCATCGCCTTTCTGAACATCGCGTGGTCATCGGCAAGGAATAGACTTGTTGGCTTCATGCCTGGTCCTCCGCTTCGTCCCGCAAAGGCACGCGCGCACGCACGGTCGTGCCTTCGCCGGTATCGGATGTGATATCGAGAGTGCCACCCAGAAGCGAGCATCTTTCGCTCATGCTTAACATGCCCAGTCCCCGGCCCTCAGTCGTCTGATCGGCACGGAAACCAACCCCGTCGTCTTCGATGAGCAGGGCGGCCTGGTCATCGTCGATCAACAGGATCACACTGACATGCGATGGCTGGGCATGCCTGAGTGCGTTGGAGATGGCTTCCTGGGCAATACGGTACAGTGCAATCTCCACCGCCTCGGGAAGTCGCCGGTCGCCGTCGGGGCAGTTTGTTTCGTAATCGATCCGTACATTATGCCTTGTCGCCGTATCCTTCGCGTAGGTCCTCAGTGCCGAATGCAGGCCGTAGTCATCCAGAATGGAAGGATGCATGCCCTTGCTGACCTGCCGCACTTCTTCAATGAGGTCTCCAATCCTGTCCTCGTGGCCATGGCCGGATACACCGCTATGGTCGCCGTTGTTCTGCGACTTCATGTCGACCAGCAACGCCAGCAGTGACTGACCGATCTGGTCATGCAATTCGCGGGATATGGCTTTCCGCTCCCGCTCCTGCGCGGTGATGATCCGCTGCACGAGGGCCGCCCGTGCTTTCTCCTTCTCTCGGATCGTCTGGTCGTTCTGTGCCAGCGTTTCGGCCATGTCGTTGAAGGCGGCGGCCAAGCTTCCGATTTCGTCCGCGGCGACAACCGTGGCCCTGGCGCTCAGGTTGTGCTGTCTGACCTGTTGCACCGCCTCGTTGAGGCAATGAACCGGATGCGTGATCGCCAGCGACAGGAGCAGGGCCAAACCAATGCCGAGAGCAGCGCACATCGCCAGGCTGGCGAGAATCGCATTTCGAAGGGAGGATAGCTCTCTGGCGATCATGCGGTGGCTGAGTCCCAGCTGCACGTATCCCGCATGTCCGTCCATCACCGGCCTGAGCGCTTCAAAGACAAACCCCTCCTCCTTGGCATCAACCACTCGAAAGCCCTTGTCTGGAAACGAGTGGTATATCGGTAAGTGGAGCAACTCGTCGGGAACGGTTCCGTCAAAGGTATGCGTGAGAACAGTGCCATCCGGGTTGCGGACCAGGATATACAGTATGTCGGCGTGCCGCTCCGTGGTTTTAGCGAGGATCTTCCGGACAGCCACAATGTCGTGGACGCTGAGCGGCCCGGCCAGGTAGTCCGCAAGCGATTCGCCTTCGTTGATCGTTCGCGCGGTCAGGGAAGCATCAAGATTCTTTCGCAGGGAATCACGCGTCCTCACAAACGTAATGGTCCCGAAGCATGCCGCCACAACGGCGCCGATCCCCACCATTTTCACGAGGATGGGAACCGACAGAATGGCCCACGCCACGCGTGCGGACCAGCGCGGCTGTGTTCCGGCCCTGCTCATGGCTGGTTCAGCCATGACGTGTGCAAGCTGCGGACCGTGTCATAGTCTTCGTCACCCGGATCGAAAAACAGGTCAAAACCCAGCGATGCCAGGATGCGTTTCCCCTTGGCATGCGTATGCATATCAAGCAGCACGCGTTGCAGTTTGGCAAACCGGTCGGGAGGAAGATCGGCCGGCACCACCAATGGCGGCATCCCGAATGGGGGCGAGCGGTGTATAACCTTCAATTGCCTGCCGAGGGCCGGGTCGTTGGCGACCATATGCTCGTAGACAATGCTGTCGACTGCCGCCGCGTCAACAAGTCCCGACTGGACCGCAAAGACAGACCGGTCATGGCTGCCGCTTATGATGTGCTTGCTGAAGAAGCGGGCGGTATCAATCCCCTGTTGCTTCAAAACCGTTACCGGATACAGCCAGCCGGACGTCGAGAGGACATCACACGAGGCGAACCGCTGATCTCGCAAGTCGGTCAGCTTCGTGGCACTGCTGGCGGTGCGAACGAGGATCAAGGAGTGATAGACGCGCCGGCCTTCCACCTCGGGCGCAACCAGCAACCTGGCGCCGAACGCCACCTCGGCCAGCACGTAGGAATACGTGCACACCAAGGCCATGTCGCATTGACGCATGCGTATGAGGTCATTGACCTCTGAGTAGTTCTTTCCCCGCAACAGGACGGGCTGCACCCCCAGGCTGTGTGCGAGGAACGCGATCAAATCTCCATACTGTTCGACCGAGGCCTCGGGGGAAATGACGGGAGCGATGGCAACACGCAGAACAGCACCAGCGGCGGCCGGCGGCCGGGAATCGGTCTCGTGAGCACCGTCGCCCTGGTGGAGGTCAACGCTCACCTCGGGCCCGAGCTCTGACCCATCGCGGTCAAGAAAGGTAAACGCAATGACGCCAATGGCCAGCCCCACCGCGATACACGCCAGGGCAAAACAGACGAATGGCGAACGCGTGTGGCCCGCAGATGCTGTGTCGATCTTGCTCACGTTGCCGCTTCGAGCATCTTCTGTACGTGCTCCAGCAGCACGGGAACACTGGCCGGTTTCTCGAGGAAATCCTGCACGGGCATCCAGTCGGGATCGATGTCATCGACCGAGAAGTCCATGGGGAACTCCTCGTTAACACCCGTCATCAGAATGATGGGCAGGTCCCGGATATCGGGGTCACGCCGGATCTTACGGGCCAGGTCGAACCCCCCCGCAGGATTCTCCGGGAACATGACATCCAGGATGAGTAGATCCGGCGTGTCCGCCTTCAACGCATCCACGGCGCCCTCGGTCGTATTCATGGTGTTGACCGTATGCTCCGCGCCGCGGAGGATCGAGGCTGTGTTGTCCAGGATATCCTTGTCGTCGTCAATGATCGTGATTTTGGCCATGGCGTATGCTCCTTTCGTCGGGGAACTTCACTGTAAAGGTGGTTCCTTTATACCGGATCGCTGTCGACAATTATACCGAGTGTCACGTTCTCTGCAATCTGTTTCGCGATGGCCAATCCCGCACCGTGGACAGCCTGTGCATGCCCGCCGCCGCACCAGCGGCCGGGCTCAGTGATCGGTGACGGATGCTTCGGACTCAGACTCCTCAAAATAGTGCATCGCCAACATCTTCTCCAGCCTGACGATGTCACGTTCCTCAATGCGGATCAGCGTCTCCAGTACACGGCGGGCCTCATCGGTGAGGGGCTGTTCCAGTATGCCGCGGTAAAAATCAGTGAGTTGCGTGTCGTAGCCGATGGCGGCCTGGATGAGCATCGTGCCGGTCATCGTGTCGGCCATCGCGTCAGGCGGCAGGTTGAGACCATGAAGTGCCGGCCCGGCAGGGACCGGGGTGTCATGCTCTATCTCGATGGCGCGTATGCGGCGCCTCTGTTCGGAATCCAGGTCGGCCAGTCCCTGTTCCTGGTGGCGGCAATGCCGCGCAAGGTAATAGGTGAGCAATCGCACGCCGTTATCCTGTGACGTATCGCGGACCGCGGCGTAGAATCGTGCAACCTGCCGCTCGAGGTCCGCGGCGTGGTCCAGCAGATTCCCGAGCATCATGGTGGCCATGGTTTACCCCTTTTACTGTGCCTGCCGACACACCACTGTCATCCACCCATCCCTGTTCTGTAAAGTACAGAATACACAACAAGCCCCCCGGGCGCCCGGCATACCGCACCGCTCACACGGACGCCGGTTGCACCACGGCGTCACGACCCGAAGCATCTGCGTCGTGTGGCATCTCCTCTCGCCAGCTGGTCCTGATGAGATGGGCCAAGATTTCCCTGCGGCCGACAATGCCGAGAAACCGACCGTTCCCGTCAACAACGGGAAGGCAGCGCAGGCGCTGCGATTGCAGCAGGCGGGCCGCACGGGCTACATCACACTGGCTGTCGATGGTGACAACATTGTGCGTCAGCACATCACTGACCTTCTGCTCCGCACCTCCCGCACGCAGCAGGTCTGTTGCCGTCAGAATGCCCGAGACACGTCCATCGCTCTCTACCACGGGCAGCGCACTCAGGTGTCGCTCAAGGCAGAGCTGGATCGCCTCCAAACACGTTATGCCGGATTCAACAGTGACGGCCTTGCGGCGCATAACGACCGTGATGGGGTGCTGCATCAGCTCCCGATACCTGGTGATGTCGAACTGCATGGCGACCTCACCACTATCGGCCGAACCCAGATCTCTGAATCCGCACTTGCGATAGACGTGTCGCGCCACGCGGTTCATCTCCTCCACGCACAGCCAGATCCGATCAATGCCCGCCTCATACCCGAGTTGCATAACGTCGCGCGTCAGCTCGGTTCCGATCCCGGCGCCTTGGTGGCTTGGCGAAATGACGACAAGGAACTCATATGCCCCCTCGCGCATAGGGAAGAGCACCGCATGCCCGACAACGCCGGCGTCGAAGGAAAGCGCGACCAGGTTGACGCCCGTGTCGACCATGTGCTTGACCCACATGACGCACGCCCCATCTTCGATCGGGGGAAGCCCGTTGAAAGAGCCCCGCGGCTCGTAGGCCAGGTACATATCGAGCAACCGCTCGACATGCTTGTCGCTCAACGTCCTGATAAGCACCGGCTCAGCACGCCTGTCAACGAAGGCGTGAGGCCGATGGTAGCCGGCGATCTCTGTGAGGGCATCCGTCATGCGATCATGTACACCCTCCTTCAGGGCCAGTGTTCATACTGTGCATATACCACGCAGTGGTACTCCTGTCAATCGGACGGGAACCAGGTGCGAACTGTTTGACGGCCACAGGGCGGCGGCGTACAGTCACGTGGTGAGGCTTTTTCGGGTGAACAATGAGTGAGGGTGAACAACACGCCTGGGAACGGTTGCGATCGCTGCCCGTGGAAGAGGTCGTTGCCCGGACGGGCGCTTCCTTCTGTCGCGAGACCAACGTGTACAGCATGCCGTTGTTGAGCCATCCTGTGGAGGTGTCGCTCAGCGACGGCATCATCCGCGCCGGCGCGCCGGCGGCGGAAGCGCTCCTGTCGGGGCTGGGACATTTCTCGCGCCGGACGGTACTGGGTTTCCTGGCGCACGGCCACCCCGGGGAGGTCTCAGGGCGCCTGGTCAGGCCGGGCGAACTGCCGGGCGTCGATGCCATGGTGCGCGGCAGCCATACGCTGCCGCTGGACAAACTTGCCGCGCGGTATGATGGCGACCTGGATGCATTCACAAGGCGAGGAGAAGCCCTGGGCGGTGTTGTGCAGCCCCACGGGGATGCCTCTCTGCTCCTGCACCCTCTCGCTACGCTGCCGTTCGTGCTTATTTTCTGGAGCGGCGACGATGAGTTTCCGGCGCGCGCGGATCTCCTGCTCGATGCCACCGCCCATTCCCAGGTACCGGTGGAGGTCCTGTGGTGCGCCATGATGCTCACCGTGCTCGCCATGTTGTAGGCCTCACCGGCCCTGCAAGTGCGCCTTGAGAAATGAATCGCTGTAGATCGACTTGTTCAAAAGCATTTCAGCCGCGATCATCTCGTGCATCAGCTCCGTATCCAGGGGATCGTGGATACAGGCATCGAGCCCCGCGGCGATCGCCATCGCCAGGAATGTACGATTGATCAGCCCCCGCTCGCTCGCCCCCTGGCTGAGATTGCTCAGGCCAATCACGACATGCGGAGCAGGGTCCGACAGCATCTTGAATTGGCTGATGGTCTCCAGCACGATGCCGGGCGCCGCCTGGTCGCAGTTGACAGGCAGGATGATGGGGTCCAGGTAGACGTGCTCCAGTGGGACGTCGGCTTCCATGGCCGCCGCCACGCTGCGCATGCCGATCTCGAGCTTGGCGTCGGTCGAGGCCGCGACACCGTTCTCGTCGATAGCCAGGCAGATGATGCCGGCATCGAACTCCTTGGCGAGGGCCATGAACTTCTCGAGCTTGTCTGCCTGGCCCGTGGTTGAGTTGATGATTGCCGTGCCCTTCTTCGTGGCGGCCTCGATCCCCACGCGCATGGTTGACAGCGCGGGGTTGTCGATCGAGAGGGGGGCATCCGTGACCTCCCGCACGGAGTCCACAAGCCAGCGCATGACCTCGGCGCGTTCGTCCTTTGGCACGCGGGTGCCGACGTTAATGTCGAGCGTGTCGGCCCCGTGGGTGAGCTGCTTGGTGGCCATGTCTCTGACCGGGGCGGGATCTTTAGCCGAGATGGCGTCCCCGATGTCCTTGAACATTCCGTTGATTCGTTCTCCAATTACATTCATCGCTGTGTCCTCACTATTTCGTCAAGTTGCCAACTACATCCTTCAACGCACGCACGGCATCCGGGTGACGCATCACCATGATGTCGCTTCCGGCCTGGAGCAGCGTCGCTGCCGTGGCCAGCTCCCAGTAAACCCCACGCGTGTCCGCGTTGCCCCACGTGGGCTGCTCCTCGGTCGTCGCCTTGGCCTCCTTGGCGCGCCAGGCCTCCTGGCCCACCATGCAGATCACGGGCAACGCCATCATCTTGTCAGCCCCCAGGGCGGCCAGGCGGCCGCGCTCCTGGATAGAGTAGGTGTACTCGATGCCGTAGCCGAGAGACCCGGTGGTCTGGTACATCACCATGCGGTCGAGCGGAAAGCCCATCTCCGAGACCAGGATATTGACCTGTTTGGCGATATTGATGTCGATCGGGCTCAACCCGATCAGCGCGTGACCATCGGCCTGGCACGCGGCCACCAGCGTCTTGTAGTTGTCTTCGGTTACGGCCCCCAGCAGGCAGCGCTCCCCGGCGGCGGCCTGGCTGCAGACCGGCATGACCTGGTTGTCCTTCTCGTCGTTCTCCGAGCCCCAGATGATCAGGGGCACACCCGTGGCCGCCAGCACGGCCTTGACCACGTCGGCCGCCTCCTGGGGGGAGGTGTTGCCCTCGTCGGGATGGGTGTTGGCCAGCTTCAGGCAGATTGCATCGGCGCCGAACTCTTCGACACAGGCGCGGGCCCACTTGGCCGGATCCTTAACGCGGTCGCCGAGCGCCGCGCGCAGCGCTGCGGGCCAGTCGGTCGGCTCGCAGTCCCACACCTCCATCGCGACCACCGGTGGGTTGGGGGTAACCCCTTCAAAATCCATGAAGGGCAGTGCGCCCGCACCCCCTATCCTGACGGTCGATGTGCGCGTGCCACCTTCGTCCGCGCCCGCTCCGATCGTGACTTCCTGGATGGCGCCTGACCACTTCTCAACGGCTGCTTCCATTAACTTCATCGCTGATCCTCCTTCATCAATGTTTCCGCCAGCGCGTCGATGACCGTCGCGGCGGGCGACTCTTCGGGTAACTCAATCAGAGAGCGCTCCTCGGCATCGAAATCCAGGATAGCCGGATCGAGCGGGACACAGGTGTCGATGCGCAGTCCGGCCGCATCGAAGGCCGCCTGGACCGCGGGCGTGCGGGTGCCACTGGTACTGTTGAGGACGAGCAGCTGTCGCCCGACTTGCAGGTCGAGGCTGTCGGCCAGCTCAATAATGCGCGCGGCGGTCCGCGCCCCGGTGGGATTGGGCTGACATACAACCAGGAGCACGTCCACGGCCCCGTTGGAGCGGCGGCTGATATGCTCCATGCCGGCCTCGTTGTCGATGATGACGGCCGCGTACTGGTCGCCCAGCTTGTCGAGACAGTTGCGCAGCAGGTTGTTGATATAGCAGTAGCAGGAGGGACCTTCCTGGCGGCCCATGACGACCATGTCGAATCCCGCGGCTTCCGCGACCTCCTGGTTGATCAGGCGTTCGATCCACTCGGTCTTGGAGATCCCGGCCGGGACCTTCTCCGGATCGTCACGCAGCTCCTCGCGCAGCTCGCCCATGGTGCGTTGCGCCTTGAGTCCGAGTTTCTCGGGCAGACAGCTGTTGGGGTCGGCATCCACGACCAGCAGGGGCCGCGTGCCGCGTTTGAGCAGGCTGCGGCACAGCAGGGCGGCCAGTGTTGACTTGCCGGTTCCGCCCTTGCCGGCAACTGCGATTCTGAATGCCATGCGGATCTCCTTCTAAGACGGGCCGGGGCGCGTGGGCGCGTTTTCCGCGGCGATGGATGGGAACTTCTCAAGATCGGTGTGTGGCAGGAAGAGGCAGGAGGAATACTCGTTCATGTACTGGTGCGACGTACTCAGATCGAGATAGGTCATGGAGCCCCCGATCTTTTCTCGAATGAATGTCAGCGCATCTTCGGACAGTAGCGCCATGCGCGCGCCCTGCAGTGAGGCGTTGCCGATGAACAGGAATCGATCATGGTCGATATCCGGCAACAGGCCGATTCGTATGGCCTTGGGAACTTCAAGATAGCTTCCGAATCCGCCCGCGACGTAGACACGGGCAAGATCGGCGAAGCTCATGTCAACATGGTTCAGGAGACATTCGCAGGCCATGTAGATCGACCCCTTGCTGTGAATCAGGTTGTTGATGTCGGCTTCGCTCAGGGTGATCTCGCGTCCCAGGACCGTGTCATCGGATGCAAAGAGGACAAACTCCAGGGCGCCCGTTTCGTCCTTGCGCAGGCGTGTACCGCAGACGTCATGAACAAAGCGCCCCTTGCGATCGATGCAGCCGACACGCAACAGCTCGCCCACGAGGTCGATCAAGCCGGAGCCGCACAGGCCCAGCGGCTTGCCGCCGCCGACGACCTCGCACTGCTGTACGTCGCCGCCCGGGCCCAGGTCGATCCTCTCGATCGCGCCGTTGGTGGCACGCATGCCGCAGGTGATGCCGCCGCCTTCGAACGAGGGTCCGGCTGAAGCCGAGCAACACACCTGCCATTCGCAATTGCCCAGCACCACCTCACCGTTGGTGCCCATGTCGATCAGCAGTGAGATGTCCTCGGAGGCGGCCAGGCCGCTGACAAATACATCGGACACCACGTCGCCGCCCATGTAGGAGGCGACGCAGGGCAGCACGGCCAACAGGCCGCGCGGACTGATGCCCAGCCCGACTTCCGCGGCGCGGATGACCGGGGGCTCACTGACCGAGGGAATATAGGGGTCGCGCCGGATGTTGGAGGGGTCAAGCCCCAGCAGCAGGTGGGTCATCACGGTGTTACCCGCGCACATCACGTAGGTTACATCGTGGGCCCGGGCGCCGGTATCGATCAGCAGGGCGCCGAGCAGATCGTTGATGTCTGCCACGACCAATTCCCTGAGTTCCTCGCGTCTTTTCGGATCGGCGGCACACATGATGCGGGAAATGACGTCCTCCCCAAAGGGGGCCTGGGAGTTGTACTTGGCCTGGGTTGAGACCGTCTTCCCGCTACAGAGGTCCACGAGGTGTGCCACCAGCGTGGTGGTGCCGAGGTCCACCGCCAGGCCAAAATTGCGGCCGGTCGTGTCGCCGGCCTGAATATCGACCACTTCGACCGTGTCGCCACGGCGTCCCAGTAAAACGGTAACCTTCCAGTCCGATTTGCGCAGGATGCCGGGCAGCAGCTTCAGGGTCGAGAGCCCCATCTGCATGACAGGGATGTCCTGGTCCCGGCGCAACTCTCTAAAAAGGCGTTCCTGGTCGCACAAGGCATCGTCCAGGGCAGGAGGGGGCAATGCCAGGTAGACTTTGCGCGAGAGCGGTCGGCGGAGCAGGCGGGCCTCTTCGTCGATCCGCTCGGCCTCGCGCCCATAGCGCACGGCGTCCTCCGGCGCGAGAGACGGCGCCCCGCCCGTGCGTGATTCGAGCGGGACCTCGACGATGACGTCTCCCGCGACATAGGTCTGGCAGGCCAGGGCCATGCCGCGCTGGATTTCGCGACGGGTCAGGAACATGTTGGGCTTGGCCGTGACCTTGCCCGACTTGACCAGCACCCGGCATTTGCCGCACACGCCGTCGCCGGCGCAGATGCTGTTGATCCTGATTCCTGCCACGGCGGCCGCTTCCAGCAGGCTCTTGCCCTTGACGGCAGAGACCGTCTTGTTCTCTGGAAGAAATGTGGCCGAGAAGGTTTTCATGCACCTTGCCAGACGGTTTTCAGATACTTGGATATGCCACTGGCCTCACGCGGCCCCACCATGATTTCCCAGCCGGACTCTTCGTGCAGGCCTCCGCTCATGACCGAGATGTAGCCCGGCAAGATCAGCTTCTTGTGTCCCACCTTGGCCTTGACCTCGTCCGAGTTAAGGAAGGCCGTAACGTTATCCGCGTTGAGCTTGTCGGATGCGAAGGCCGTGAGCACGGAGGTGCCCTCGGTGTCGACCACGCCGATATAGGCCGGCACCCGGCTGGCCTCGACCTCGCCTTCCACGGTGTAGTATGTCAGCGAGAAGTTCGTGGTCAGCAGGAGGGCCGAATCTGGCGTGACAGCGCCGACCTCGTAGAGGCCCGGTTCCACCTGGATCGGCTTGCGCGGATCGGTATAGATATTCTGGCGCACGGTCAGAACAGGCATCAGCGCCTCCGGCTCCGTGAGCGTGGTCAAGACCACGCCGGAGAACTTGGCCACGTAGGAGCAACAGGCCGACATATTGGCCATGGGATCCTCGGTACGACAGATCGTCAGGAAGGGGTACCCCAACGCGCGGATTTGCTTCTTCAGGGCCAGGCGGCGCGCGGCCGTGAGGGTCTGCAGTGTCGCCGCAAGGTCTTCGCCGCCCAGGTCCAGGACCAGGTCCTCAACGCCGGCAGCCACGATCTTCGGAGTCAGTTCGGCCAGCGCATCCAGGTCCGGTGCGGAGACGGCCAGGGGGCAGCTCTGGCTCTTGGCGAGGGCGGCCACGGCCTCCCAATTGTCGGGCGTCGCGCCGCAGATCAGGGGGCGGCCGTCTCCGGTCACTTCGAGCGCCTTGGCCAGGCGGCCCGCATCGCCCGAAATCAGCACCAACGGTACACCGGCGGCGGCGACGGCGGCTGCGGTACGTGCAAAGGCGTCTGCGTCGCCGGCGACATCGTCAACGGCGGCCACGTTGATCTCAATATTGGTGCCGACGCGTACGAACTTCGAGGCGGCCAGCTTCTCAACCTGTGCGGCCAGGGCGTCCTCGGAGAGAGTGTCGGGAATCACGATCCCGATCCCGGGCGGATGATAGAAGGTTTCTTCATGGCGGAAGAGAACCGTCTCGTTGCCGATCTCGAGTGCGGCCGCGCCCGTGCCAATCTTGACCAGGCGCACCGGCGGGGCCGAGGCGCCTTCCAGGGCGGCCTTGGCCTCATCGGTCACGTGCGGACATTGGTCCAGCGTGGTCTGCTTCTGGGCCAGCTTCATCGCAAAGGCCAGGCAGGTAGGGCAGCCGCAGTCCTTACAGTTGGTCTTGGGGAGCAACTTGAAAATATCCAACGCTTTGAGAGCCATCGCTTCCTCCTGGTTTCTTCCGTATTTCGATCCTAGAACAGAGCTTCCATCTCCAGGGCGGGATGGCCCTGCTTCATCATGAATTCAACCAACTCCTCGCCCGTGGTGGCCACCGTTTCGTCGCCGATCTTGTCGAGCAAATCGGGAATGCCGATCTCCTTGGCCCGAATGGCGAAGCGGTCACGGTAATAGTCCTTCAGCTCCTTCGGCATCCAGACCAGGCGCCCCAGTCCGCCGTCGCCTGAGACGAACTTGCGGCTCAGCACATAGAGACGTCCCACACCCAGGAAGCCGGGCGTCTGGTTGCCGCCGCCGACGCAGCCGGCCAGGGTCGAGAACTTCATGCCGCACGGCGTCATGTCGGGGAACTCGCGGTTGACGATCATGAAACCGTTGGCTTCGGGAACCAGCGCCAGGATGCATTCGAAGCAGCCGCACGAGGTCATGGGCGCCTCCATCAGCGAGTAGAGGCTGACATCCTCTATGGATCGGTTGGACGCGTTGTAGACGAATTCGTTGACGCCTTCCCACTTGCCGATATCCGGGTCAATCACACGCCCCTTGGCGATGGGTTGATTGCCGCCGGTGGGGTCGATCTGGTAGGCCGCCTTGCCGTCCAGCCAGTTGTACGCGCCGCACAGACCCAGGCGCTCGGGGCTGATCACGCAGATGTGGTTGGGGGCGAAGGATTGGCACAGCGAACAGGAGTAGAAGACATCCGCGCTCTCATCGGTCATGCCGGCGATGCGCTCGTCCCTGTCGTTGTAGGCCTCGTGCGCCTCGATGAGTCCTGCTTCAACCTGGGCCAGGTCGGAGATCACCTGGACCTGCACCTTGTCCACGATCTTGCCGTAGACGTCGTGGATACGCGCATGCAGGATGGTTCCGAAATGCTTCAGCGTGAACCCGTCGGCGAAGGCCTGTTTGCTGATGCGGACCCAGATCAGGTTGCGCTGGCCCATGTGGAAGATGCCCATGGCATAGTTAATGAAGTGATGCACCTGGCGCTCAATGATGGATTCGAAATCCTTCTGCATCTCGCGTCCGGCCACCTTGACAAGCAGGGCCAGGGGCATATTGCCGCCCTCTTCGACCGTATCGACGTCCGGCCCGATGACCTCGATGTGACCGTCCTCAATCTCATCCATTTCGGCCATGTGAACGAATTCGAAGGCGGTCGAATACTTACCGCCGAACTCGCAGTGCATATCCTCGCGCCGCACGCGCTCGCCCTCGAAAGCCGCCGAGAAGGACACGGGGATATCGACTTCGGAGACCGTCACCTTAACGCCCCGCACCTCGATGCAGCGCGGCACGATGTTATCATGGTCCAGCTCGCGCACCACATGCTCGTAGGTGCAGATGCCGGTTGGGAGAATCTCGGGAATCTCGGTGTCGGCAATAATCGGGAAGCCCATGTCGATGGCGCCGGCGCCGGTGGCATACTTGAAGTCGTCGACCTCGCCCAGGGTCAGGCCAAAGGCGAAGACGCGGTTCTTGCAGTACTCCAGGCACTCACGCGGGTTGCCTGGTTTGATCCCTCCGAAGGTCAGGGCTCCGCGAATGGCCCAGTTGAGCGGATAGATCGCCGAGATCGTGTCGCGCCCGTACGGCACGACGTAGGTGTCCCAACCCATCTCGACCCCGGCCTCGTCGAGCTGGTCGATGATGCTGACCCCGTTGGAGGAGGAGCCCACGAAGACCATGATCTGGCGCTTCTGCAGCTCGCGTACGATATGGACCGCAATCTCGGTCGTGGGAGCGGCCCCCAGGATGGCGGCAAAGCCCGGCATGCGGCCGTCGACGAGCTGGATGCCCAGGGTGCGCAGGATCGTATCGGTGAAGAACCCGTTGCAGCCCTCCTGCGGCTCTTCCTCATAGAAGTATCTCAGGACGGTGATGATCTCCTCGGAGAGCAGCGTGGCGATCCCCGCATCGAGCGCCGTACCGAGGTAAGGGAACCACAGCTTATCTGCGGGCGGGTCGCCCAGCAGGTCGCGGGCATGCTCGATCACCGGCTCAACCTGGCCCAGGGTCTCAATGCTGAGCCCCATCAGGGCATGTGCCATGGGCAGGAAGTAGGCCGTGTCGGGGTAGGCCACCGCGGCCCCCGGTCCCTTGTCCGCAATCGCCTCCTTCAGGCGGGACTCCGCCTGCGCGAAAATCTCATGGGCGCCTCGAATGGCTGCACTGGCGATGATCTTTGACATGCTTCAAACTCCCTCTTTCCGTCGCTACCCCTGGATTTGCTTCTTGCCGCCGCATGAATGGCCCCCACCGTAGTGTCCTTCCGCCTGGGCGGCTGCGACGGCTTCGAGCTCCTCTTCGCTGACTTCACGTGCCGATGTATCTTCCGTTGCGGCCAGGAATGACTTGGCAAACATGAGCGGACGCAGCTTCAATGCGGCGCGCTTCTTGTCCATGTGCGCCATCATCAGGTGGGCCGCCTCGACCGGATCCTCCTCAAAGCTGAATTTTCCGCCCGTAATCTCCTCAACATCTTCGGTCAGGAAGCGGGTGACATCTTCGCTGCCCTGGATTCGCATGG
>JADHWE010000046.1 GCA_016783675.1 Kiritimatiellia bacterium | reverse complement strand
AACGTGTCCATGTAGGGCGCGAAAACAAAGAGCCTGCTGGTGTGCTCTGCAATCCTGCGGATCTCGGTGTAAGGCGCAATGAAGATGGCATCGATATCATACGTCTTTGCCCCCTCATCAACCGCCTTCGCGTACTCAAACACCGCATCGCCATAGATGTAGTTCTTCACACTCGTTTCGAAGAAAGGCGGTTTCGGTAAGGTCTTCTGGTTCCTGGTCGTGGTCATATCTGTTTCCTTCATCCATCCAACCCATATCTGTCCACATACTCCCGATAGAGCCCCTCATACAACTCGCTCCGTTCAGGATCGGGTTCTATGACGCGTTCAGCGGGTTTGCTCCTCAAGTAGCCATCCTGTTCATCACGAAACGTGCCCACGCCTATGCCGGCCAGCAGTACGGCCCCCATGGCTCCGGCATGCTGTCCCGTTTCAGGGATCACCACGGGCCGGTTCAGCACATCGGCCAGGATGGATGGCCAGATCTGACTCTTGGTAGGGCCGCCGGTCAGCACGATTCTGCCGGCAGCACTCCCTGTGAGTCGCATGAGGTGGTCCACACGGTTCCGAGTGAGAAAGACGATCCCCTCCATAAGCGCCCGGGCTATGTTCACGGGCGCGGCCTGCGCGACGAGCACCTTGTTCTCTTCGTATGGCTCTTTGAACAGTTCAATAGAGAGCCCATCCGCTCCGGGTGCCGCCTTAGCCGCCAGCCGGTTGAACTTCTCAAATAGCGATTCGCCATTGTTCGAGGCGATGCAGTTCTCAAGATACACGTTCATCTTCTCAGCCACAGCCGTCAGGGCGAACATGGAGCCCCAGCAGCCGGAAGGAGAGAGAAACGGATCGACGAGCATTCGTCCCTTCAGACCCGTCTCCCGGTTCTTGATCGGTGCGAAGACCACCCAGGACGTCCCGGCGGAGATAAGCAGGTCCCCTTCCCCAAACACGCCCGTGCTTCGGGCGGCTGAGGGATGATCGAAGCTGCCCGTCACTACCCGGGTTCCCGGCGCCAGCCCGGTCGCCTCAATAGCTCCAGGCGTTACGTCTCCGCAGACCGATCCGGACGGGAGCAGTTCAGACAGGTGGTCCGTCTCCAATCCAAGAAATGCCAGCAGGTCACTGTTCCACGCGGATGCTTCCTGATCTTGCAGGTAGAAAGTCGTCGCCTTTGAGTGATCCACAACCAACCGCCCGCAGAGTCGGTGATAGAGATAATCGTTGAGCATGGTGAAATACCGGGCCCTACCCCAGGCTTCCGGCTCACGCCGTTTCAGCCAGCCAAGATGGGCCAGCGGAAAGGTGCCGTCGAAGAGCCAGCCCGCGCTACGGTAGACACGCTCAGGATCCACATCCGGCCACAGTTCAGCCTCCTTGCCCGCCGTCCGCGTGTCCAGCCAACTGATGGCATTCCCCAGCGGTCTGCAAGCCTCGTCGAGAAGCAGCGTGTTGCCGCTGGCGCCGCTCAAGCATACGGCCTTGATCTCGCTTGGGGCGTTCACGTGTGAGACCAGTTCGCCGATCACCGAGCAGACATCCTTAAAATAGCGTTCCGCATCGAGCTCAACCCGCCCGTCTTCCGGGCGCTGCAGCTCTATCAGCCGACTCGCCTTGCAGACAATGTTGCCGTCGGCATCAGACAGCACGGCCTTCATGGCACTGGTGCCAAGGTCAAAGCCAATCAGGTAGTCGTCTCTGTTGCACTCGCGCATGCTTGCGTTCGCTTTCTCCCTCTGAACGTATTCAGATTCAGCAAACAGAATACCCCCGCGCCAAGGCAACGCACTACCCGATATTGCGCACAACATCTTTCCTGTTTGCGCACACTGCGACAGGAGAAGAGCCTCGCTCCTGCCTGCCGAACCACCGCCCCATTCTACGGCTCTTGAATGATGACGAGCGCCTCGGGGAGCGCCACTCCCAATGTACGGGCACCCGCACATTGCCCATGTCTCTGCTTTCCGCCCACCGCCGCAAGCGACGGCGTGATCCAGCCTATCGTGCCCCGAATCGAATACAGTCCAATCCAACGCACCCAACAGACCAAGCCATTTCTACCTCGCGCCTCCAATTCGCCGGAGCACTTTCTCAAGCATAGGTTTGGCTTGGGCGGAGGCATTTTCGAGAGCCGTCGCTACCTGCGGCGCGCACGCAGCGGCCGTTCCGCCGTTTCGATAGGCAGCCACGAGCGCCTTGCCGAGAGCGGTGATGTCGGTGGGGTTCTCGCTCTGTTTGCAGACGTCCAGCAGCACCCCAAGGTCATCCGCGGCGGCAAACCGACCGTATCCGCGGATAGCGGCCAGCCGCATGTCGGCGTCGGGCCCCGTCATCAGACCGGCCAGGACCGGCTTGGCCCCATCAATCCTGCGGTGCGCGACTACCTCGATCAGCTTGATGCATGCAGCACCTTCGACTGCTTTCAGTCGTTCGACAATCGCTGCATCCGCTACCTGTCCCTTCAACGCTGACAGGGCCGACTGCGCTTCTGCGGCAACGAACGCGTCCGGATCCTGCATCAGCTCAACCAGGGGGGGCACCAGCGAACCGGTACCGAGTTCCGCCAGGGAACGAATGGCTGCCAGGCGAGCGCCTGGTTCGCCGGCCTTCGCCAGTGCCAGTAGGCCGGGAATCGCCCTTTCGTCCTCCATCTCCCCCAGGACACCGGCCACCAGCATTTGGCGCTCAGCCGGAAGAGAGTTCAACGCATTGGCCAGGAACGGAGCCGCACCAGCCTCCCGCAGATCCAACGCCGCCATCAGGCCCGCCTCCTGCGCGGCCGGATCCTCACCTCGAATCGACTCGATCATCAGGGGGAAGCCTTCCGCTCCGCGCAGAACAATCGCGCCGCGCACGGCGGCACCCCGTACAGCATCCGATGCCCGGCTCTGCACACGCAGATCATCATAGATTGCCAAGGCTTCCTCGTTGCGCCCTTTATCTGTGGCTTTTCCTGCAGTATGCAAGAGCGCACTGTTCAGCATCGTCTGCAAGGATTCCGAGGCATCGATCGATGCGGCGCGCAAATGGATGATGGCCTCCGGGGTACCGATTCGACCAAGAGCGCCGACGGCGGTCTGCACCACCCCCGGGTCGTCATGCCCGATCAGGCCGGCCAAAGCGTCGACCGACTTGGCGTCCCCCCGCTCACCCAGCGTAAGGGCCACTCCAGAGAGCTGCTCGCCCTGCAACGAACCGAGGGCTGCCCGCAGGGCCTCAGAAGCGGCATCAGCGGGAATTCCCAGCAGCGCGTAGCGGGCCATGTGGGAAAGGGCGGGATCATCCAGCAGCGCGGCCAGCGCGGGCACCAATGCCGCACTGCCGATCTGCCGAAGGCGGCGGCAGGCATCCGATTTCTCCTGCACCCCCGCATCTGACTGAAGCAAGCGAACAAGGGCAGCTTCGGGGTCGCTGGTGGCGGTGTCGTTCAGCGGTTTTAACACGATGTTCTTGAACTGCACCTTCATCGGCGGACCGGGATGCATCTGGAGCGCTATGATCCCCTTGGAGCGGGCCTGCCGGGCGTCGTGATCCGTAAACTCGCACATCAGCACATCGTTCACATACAGGGTTATAGCGGGGCCGTTGCAGACGATGCGGTAGTGATTCCATTCTCCCGGCCTATACGCAGCGTTCAACTGGTCGGCATTCTCCAGCTTGCGGGCTTCCCGCTTGCCGTCGGCCGCAATAGTCACCGTTTCGCCCCGTGCCGCAATCAGTCCGCGGCCGTGATGATAGACATAGCCCACGAGATTCCCCGTTGCCGTCATATCCGCCTGGTAGCCGAAGGTATCCCAGTCGGGCCGCCGCTCGGAACGGATCTGTACGCCGGAGTTTGATTTTGGCGACTGGGGACTGAGCTTGAAGTCGAGCGTCAGTTCAAAGTCCGACGGTTCCCCGCCGGTCCAGACGAGGTAGGTGGCCCTGCGGCAGGGCTTCTCCGGTGTGCTTTCGCTGGTCAACACGCCGTCTTCCACATACCACCAGCCCGGTTTTCCGTCCCAGCCGGTCAGGTCTTTGCCATTGAAGAGGTGCTGCTCCTGCGCCATCGCGCTCGTGACAAGGGAAATGGCGATGAGAATCAATGCTGGAATTGTCATGGTTCGATATCTTTCGTTCTGTGAGGTGATGCGGGCGATCTAAACCGTCCACGTTTTCCGGGCCGCCCGTTTGCGCAACCGGTTGGCTTCGTCATCGCCGATGAACGCCTCCTTCACCGGATCCCATTTCAGGCTCCGCTTCAGATCGAGGCACATGTCCATGATGAGGCTCGTAGTCATGGTGTGGTGCGCCACACCTGCATATGTGACGGGCGTGCGACGCGACTTGACGCAATTGAGGAAATCCCTCACATGATTCAATGCACGCTGGTTCCGGATGCTATAGTCCCGTGTGAGCTTGTCGTATTCTTGCAGCAGCAGCGGAGAAGAAACATCGGGTCGGGAATACCCGTCGGCGGTAGACACCCAACCTTCCGACCCCTCGTAGCGCACCCCGCAGGCACCACGCCAGCCCGTCAGCGTGCCAACCAGTTTAACACCGTTCGCAAAGCGGACCGTCATGAACTCCCTCAAATCCGTTCCTCTTCGCCATCGGCTACTCGGTTGGCCAGGCGCAAAATGAGCGTCCACCAGCTCGTGGTTGTATTCATACTCTATCGCCGAGGTCTCTCCCAATCCGAGGTCCAACTGGCACTGCAGGATGGTATGCGAGCCCCACATGGCAACGCCTGTCGCAAAGTCGTACTGCGAGTACCAGCCGGGCGCGGGGAGGGTACGCAGGTAGGCCGGGTTATAGTCCCGCCAGGGAGCGGAGCCAAGCCAGAGATCCCAGTCCAGCACCTCTTTCGAGGGCTCCGGTTGCGCCGGCAGCACGGTATTCCCTCTTGGGTACTCAGGAAGATAGCCAAGATGCGCATATACGGTATGCACCTCCCCCAGGCGACCGGTCCGCAGCAGCTCCCCTGCAAAAACGAAATTGGGGAGGCTGGCCCGCTGGGCACCGGTCTGAAAGACCCGCCCGTATCGCTGCTGGGTATCGACAAGATCCCTCCCCTCGGCAATGGTCAGAGAGCCGGGCTTCTCGCTGTAGACATCCTTGCCGGCACGCATGGCCATGATAGAGGCCGGGGCGTGCCAGCGATCACCGGTGGCAATCAGGACGGCATCGATGTCCGGACGCGCCAGCAGCTCACGAAGGTCGCGATACATCGCGCAGTCGCTGTTGCCGTAGTGGGCGTTCACGATCCCGGCGGCATTCTCACGATTCTGCTTCCGCACATCGCAGACCGCCACCACCTGCACATCCTGCTGTCCCAGGAAGGCACGCAGATCGCCCCTTCCCCGACCACCCACGCCAATCGCCCCCATGACAATACGATTGCCAGGGGCCGGTTTGCCCCCCTGCCCCAGGGCGCTCCCGGGAATGATCAACGGGGCAGCGGCTACCCCGCCCGCGGCGGCGATCTGCTTCACGAATTCCCGGCGTGTTGATTCACGCCGCAGCTTGCTATCCATCTTCATCGATTTCACCTTCTGTAATCCGGTTGAGCGTATAGATCAGTTGCTATATCGCGGTCAGACGGGAATCTGAACACTGCACACTAAATACTGAATACTGTCCCCTGCCCTACTCCCCCTCCACCCGCACTACAAGGTTATCCACATGGGCCGTCCCGCCGCAAGGGCCGAGGCCGATGATCTGGATTGTTTCGGGGCGATCGAAGCGAACATCGCTGTAGGGAACGTTCTGAATCCATGAACGTCCATCGAACGCCGTGACGGCGACGGTGAGCAACCGGTCGTTCATGCTGCCAAACTTGCAGGAGATGTCAACGTGATACCAGGTGCCCGGCTCAAGCCCACTTACGGTCCGGGAGTGGGCCCTGATGGCGCCGTTGCCGATCTCGGCACTCGCGAGGGATACGTGGTGTTGCTTCAGGGTCACGTGCAGCAGACCCGGCGCCTCCTTGTCGAGCATGACGTCAAAGCAGAAGCGGTAGACGCCCGACTTGATCTCACCCGGAACAGGAGTGTTCTGGCTGACCAGGGGCATCCAGTCACGCGCCAAACCTTCGACTTCCATGAGCTGGATGCAGCGTTTTCCCGCCCCCGCAACATCATCAACAATCGACACGCCTTCGGTCACGTTCAGCGCCTCGAGTCCGCCCTGCTCGAAATCACTGGCCAGGAGCACCCGCGTCTTCCCGTCAGCGCGGGCGAGCTGCGAATACAATCTGTCCACGTCCACCGGAGCGCCCTGTTTGGGCTCGGGATAGCCGGCAAAGATGGCCGCGACACTGAAGGGCTGGTTCGCCTCTTTCAGCTTGGGCGCATCGATCTTCGGGTAGACGACCAGGAAGCTGTTCTCGTCGACCAGGTTGACGAAGAAGTGGGACGTGCCTTCCGGAAGGTCCATGACAGCCTTGTCGCCGCCCTTCAACGTCATGCTGGCCCGATGCCACATTTCGTGACGACTGCCGCCGCCAGTGAGCGTATAGATGAGGTCGGCGTAGACAATCTTGGCTCCGTTGAGTTGGTAGACGACTTCGAGCCTGTTGCCGCTGAGCGAATGGGACAGGATTGTCGGCGCCTTCTCCTTGCCGTCCAGCCCACCGGGCCAGTCCGGGTTCAGATAGCCGTAGCGGCCGTTCATCTTCGCGACCAGGGCGGCTCGAAGGGCTTCCAGTTCATCCGCCTTCTCGGGCAGCTCCGCCGCCACATTATGCCGTTCCTCAATGTCCACGCGGATCTGCTTGCCATTCTCGGTGCGGTAGAGCCGATACAGCTCCAACGGCTGGGGGCCGTGCGAGCTGGACCGTCGCAGCTTGTAGTCGCCGATCCGGATGGCAGAGGTTCCCTCCATCTGCGGAAAGTGCCACATCATGGTATCGCGCACCTTGCCGCGTGCGTCGCGGATGAGCGTCGGATCGGTCGGGTCGCCCGTCAGCAGCGGCGACAGGTCGCAGCCATCGAATACTGTGTCCGCGGGTTCGCCGGCGCCGATCCACGACAGAATGGTCGGATAGAAATCCAGGCCGTTTGCCATCACGTCGGTCTGCACCCCGGCGGGGATGTCGGGGCCGGTGATGATCAACGGCACGCGCGTGCCGCCTTCTTTGGTCGAGATTTTGCCCTTGTCGAGGGGTGCGTTCTCCGTGAAACGGTGCTCGGGCAGGTTCTCCATGCCCCCGTTATCCGAGGTGAAGATGATGTAGGTGTTTTCGATCAGCTTATGACCGGGCCAGCGGGGGTCGTCGGTGGTCTCCAGGTAGGTGAAGACCTGTCCCATGTAGTAGTCGAGCTGTTCCACCATCGCGCAGTAGAACGGGTTGGTCTGGCCGCCCTGCCGCCAGGTATTGCGATGCTCCGGCTTGAGCTCCACGCCCAGCTTCTTCACATACTTCTGCAGAAGCTGTTCGCTCTTCATGGATATCGGCGCATGCACCAGCCAGGTGGCGTAGTAGAGGAAGAACGGGCTTGCCTGCCCTGAGCCTGTCGAAGGGTCCGCCTGTTCCTTCAGGAACTTCATGGCCGCATCCTGGGGCACGTCAAAAGGAAAACCGTTCTCATCGAGCCGGAAGGGGTCCTTGGGATCACGGGTCGCGAACCCGGTGAGCCGGTTCGGCATGCCGCCCTGGACACCGCGGCTCTGCTCGCTGCTGTCGAACCCGTGGTACCACGGATGCGGGGCCAGGTGCCATTTGCCGCTGTGCCCGGTGGCATAGCCCTCTGCCTTCATCGCCTCGGCCACTGTGACCGCCGCAAGGGGCATATCCCCGCGGTTCCACGGTGACGTCCGTCCGGCCTGGGGTTTCCAGAAATGCGGTGGGCCGCCACCAGACACCGCGGTCATGCCGATACGCGCGGGGTGCTGGCCGGTCAGGATCGCGGCCCGGCTCGGCGCACAGACCGGTGCCGGCGAGTACGCCTGCCAGAACATCACGCCCTTCTTCGCCAACGCATCGATGTTCGGCGTTTCCATCGGCGACGGCTCGTCGATGTCGTAGCAGGTCACATCCTGCCACCCCAAGTCGTCGGTCAGGAGCAATACAACATTGGGTTTCGCCGGGCGGGTGGACGCCGCACCGGCTACCGCGCATGCCACCATGCCAACTGTAGTGCATATCAGTCTCGAATAGGTTCGGTTCATCATCGCTCCCTGTTGCTCATTCCATCAACCACATCAGCCCGCCGCGATTCGGGTGTGATCCTGAGATCAACCAATTCGCCATTCTCAACACGCCCCTCAACCACCGTCTTGTAGGGGGCGTGCAGCTTAAAATCTGCGTTCCAGTCTTTCGGCCACGCCGGTTGTAGAAAGATCTTCTTACCTTCCGTCTGCATGAGCATCGACTGGAAGGCTTTCATCAGCACCCCACCGTGGGTCTGATCGGGAATCCAGTCCATGTTGGGTCCCCAGAAGGCCGGGAAGCGGGATCCATCGTGCTTGGTGGATGCACGAGCAACGACGTATTCCCGTGCCTGTTCGGCGAGCCCGAGATAGGCCATGAAGATATCATCCTGCCGCCAGCCCTGATACCCCTTCGGGCCCCGGTGGTTCAACGCCTCGATGCCCAGTTGGACGTTCTCCCTGTCAAAAGAGCAGAGCCGGAACGGAAAGACCGAATACAGTTCCGGCACTTCGCTGTTGCGGCAATTCGCGAATGTCTCTGCCGGGGCGAACATCTTGACGCCATTCACTTCTCGAGTAGGCACAGCCGGGACCTTTGCTTTCAGCTCTGCCCAGTAGGCACGCATCCCAGGGTCGATCAGCTTCTCCGGCAATGCGAGCAGGCGATCCATCACGGCATGCAGTCCGGCGACCTCCGGCATGGGGTTGGTGCATTCCCACCAGGTCTCCAGGGCCTGGGATGGGTGCATGACCAGCTTTCCATCAGCCCCGACACCGTAGTGCAGGTCGAAAAACACCAGCACCTCGTGGGTAAAGGGGATAATGGTCTCCTTCAGGAACGCTTCATCCAGCGTATGCTCGTAGCGATCAAGCATCATGAAGCTCAGCTCCAAGCCGGACACCCATTCCCACTTATGCCAGGGGCTCTCCTGGAGTTTATCCGTTCGCTCGGAGCAGGGCGTCTTGCCGTAATCGGCCGCGCGATGATTCCCGTAAGAAAGCATCGTTTCGGGAATATACAGTCCCTCGTGCCCAGTGTGAACCTTCGCGCGATGCTTGTGGTACTCAAGGAGATCCCGGCAGTACATCTTGTAGAGGGAATCCGACATCTCAACGTCACCCGAGGTACACATGCCCATGTACGGCATACGCGTGTTCTGCCACCAGTAGGCGGGGCCCCACTGGCGATAATCCGGGTTCCCCGAATCTGCGCGTGGGTTCGATGGGTGGCCAACCGTAAAGATGGACCCGTTGAATTTGATCGGGTAAGCGCCTCGCCCGCCACAGGCGTTGATGTAGCGCTGCAAGGCGTAGGCCTGACTCACCACAAAGGCCTCGTCGTTCTGTTCACCCGTCGCTTCCGCATGGATCCAGCTTCGTTTCCAGAAGGCTATCCACCACGCCTCGTGGGCTGTGCGACGATCTTGGAAGCTCGTGGCTTCCACATCGGCAATGGACTGGTCCATCGCCACCTGCCACGCATCCGCCGTCGCGGGATGCTTGGCCAGAACGAAGAGGTCAAAACGATGGTCTCTGGATGCTGGCGAACGCAACCGTGCACCATCAACACGCTCCCCATTCTCAGCCTTGATCACCGCGCCAAACGTGCGGTGCAGGAGCGGGTCCTGTCGCTTAAACTCACCCATACCTTGCAGCTTCGCCAGCTCCTCCGGCTTCTCGGAATAGAGGTTGCGGTGATACCACCCCACCTGCCCCTTCCCGGTCTCCAAGAGGGCATCCGAGTCATTTCCCTCTCGCCAGAGTTCGACTGCGGCGGTCGCGGTGCTTGGTTCTGCTGCGTTGATTTCGGCATGTATGACCGAGTGGTTCGCATCCACCCAGAGGCGAATATGCGTATCCCCGCAACGCGCCTTCAAGGTGCCATCCTCAAGGCTCAACGTCTGCAGGAACTCTGCAGTGGATGGTGCGGGGTCCAGCGTGATCCTCACTCTGCCCAATTTCAACAGTCGCCCGTTGCCGCCCCAGGAGTCGGTCCTGGAAATATAGAACAACAAATCGCCGTTCGGTTCGATCCAGGCGTTGAGCCCCGTCGAACCGTTGCCCAACGGCATGGATCCGCTTTGATCTTTGCCGGGACTATCCCAAACAACGTTGTATCGTTTCGGCGAAAAAGCCGGAAGCTGTTGGCTGTCGGCGGCTAGATTGTCTTTTATTTTATCATCCTTTGCAGATGGCATGTTGAGGCTTTCAATTAGATAGAACGTCGCTTCGTTTTCCCGGTAACCCGGCGCCCGGTCGTACAGGACCTCGCAGAACACTCCAACATCCTGACACCGCTTCTGCAGATGAAAACCAAATTGGGGGCTGTGGGCGTGCAGGTTGCCTTCAAGGTTCTTGTCGAAATAGAGACTGACCGGAGGATCATCGGCACTGACATGGGCATAGGGGGAATACGCGTTGATCCATGGCAGCAATCTTTCTCGCGACTCCAGGAACTTCCAATTCTCCACCCCGAAGGCATGGCCTCCGTAAGGAATCTGTTTCAGCCACGCCTCTATCTGTCGCGGATCAAGTGAGGTCTGCGGGACGCGAACCCCGGCACAAAATAGCCGGGTTGACTCGCGCGCGACCGGATCGTCGCTTTTGGGATCAGCCATGTCATCATGGTACGCCAGCCAAAGCGTAGAACACCCCCCTGCAGATTCGCCGGCACCGCCGATCCGTAAGGTGTCGATCTGCCACGCTGCCGCTCTGCTGCGCACAAACTGCAGTGCGCGGGCGGCATCTTCCAGGGGTGCCTTGACCGGTGGAACAATGCCAGCCGCCTCCGCCTGGCTCACATGGCGATAGTTAATGGCCGCAACCGAGATGCCTGCCTTCAGCAGGGCTTTGACATCAAGGTTGCCATTGATGATCTCCTTGCTCCCCGTCTTCCAGGAACCGCCGTGGATATAGAAGACCAATGGCGCCGCTCGGTCGGCGGAGGCTGCCGGCGTCTTCCAGAAGTCGAGCACCTGCCGCTCATGTGCCCCATAGCGGACGTTGGTCAGGGTCGGTATCGGCACCGACTCATGGTACGCCGGCGGCTGCGCGAAGCCCAGGCCTACTAATGCTCCAGTAATCAAAGCTATGAGTATCAACGTCTTGCTCATGAGAGCGTCTCCGGATTATGCTGGTTGATGGTACCGCATCGGTTCATTCCTGCTTACTCCAATGTTACGGACATTCCATCATAGGCAGGGATCAGGCCCTCGGACAGCAGCTTCGCTTCGAGTTGATCGTGCGAGGATGGTGATCATTCTCAACAGGCCCATCATTCCTTGCCCCCTTTTCAAAGCTCAAGCGAGGGCGCGGATGCATCCATCGCTTTCAGCTCTTAGTTCTACTTCTCTTTCTCTGCTGTGAATGTCCACTTGCCTGGCATGACGGAGAACGTTGAATTCGCCCGCACCGAATTCTGCAGGGGCCCTGATGCCCTGGCCTTCTCACGCTTCGCCGTCGTGACCGCCTTGTCTTCCCCGGGGTTGATATACCACTCGCTGTCCACGTGAGCTTCCCCGAAGATGCGTTCGACGGCCGTCACGACGTCCTGATGCTCGGCCGCGACGTCGTTGGCACAGGCGATGTCCTGCGCCAGGTTGTACAGTTCGGTCGGCCGATTCGGGTGCGGCCGGAAGGCGCGCCAGGGCCCCATGCGCACCGACTGGGCGTGGGAGTTTATTGTTCCGTTCTCCCAGTACAGGTATTCGTGCTTCCCCTGGTCGGCAGGCCTGTTCTCCAGTTCGGGGACGAGGCTGATCCCGTCCGTCTCGTGGTCGATCTCAACGCCACCCAGCTCGGCTGCCGTGGCGAGAACGTCATAGAGGGCACAGATGTGATCGCTTTCCCGGGCCGGGAAACGCTCCGGGCACCAGGCGAAAAACGGCACACGCAGCCCCCCCTCCCGTGATATGAACTTTCCTGCGCGCCAGGGGCCCTTGTTGCGAAAGAGCGGGTCATCATTCCACGCCCCGCGGCCGAAGTAGCCCCACTGGCTGTAGCCGTTGTCACCGGCAAAGAAGATCGCGGTGTCCTTCTCGAGGTCAAGTTCCGTCAACCGGTCGACCATCTTGCCCACCCCGCGGTCAAGATGCGTCATCATCGCAGCCCACTCCTTGTGCTTGAGGTCCCATGGCTTGTCCTTGAACGCGCCGAGATCCGGCGTGATGCAGGGCCCGTGCGGAAGCTGGGTTGCATAGTATAGGAAGAACGGTCTCTGCCTGTTCTTTTCGATGAACTCCAGGGCGGCAGCCTGGAAGCAATCCTCCGAGTAGCGCGCCGCGGCCGGGTCGGCCACCCCGTCGGGAACTAGCTTCCCTTCCTCATCGTAGGTGTTCTCGACGCCCGCCAGCTTCGTGACCGGCTTGCTGTTGTAACGGTACACGCGCTCCATGTCGAACCCGTGGTTCTCGGGCATCAGTATCCGCTCACCGTTCAGCATCAGGTAGTCAGGAAAGAAACCATGGGCCCGGGCCTGGTCGTAGTAACCGTAGGCATAGTCGAAGCCCTGCTTGTGGGGTACGCCTTCGGTCCCCGGCAGTCCAATACCCCATTTACCGATGAACCCCGTGGCGTAACCGCCGCGCTTGAGGACTTCCGCAAGCGTAATGTCTTCGTCAAGCAGGTGGTCCTGACCCCGCACAGACCCGTTCGCCCGAATCCGGCAGTGCCCCATGTGCATCCCTGTCATCAGGCTGCCGCGCGAAGGTGCACACTCCGACGACCCGGCATAGGCCTGCGTGAAACGCACACCGGCACGGGCCAGGCGGTCAAGGTTGGGGGTCGTGAACTGAGTCTGCCCGTAGACGCTCAGGTCCTTGTAAGAGATATCATCCGACAAGATGAAGATAATGTTCGGACGCCTTTCCGGAGTGGCCTGCACCCATAGGGCCAGGCTGCACCAGATGATGACTGCAAGGTGGCGCGTACACAACGAGCATATACCGCATAGAATTGCGTTAGATAGTTGCTTGGTCATCCCTTGTTCTCGAGGTACCAGATCATTCCTTCTCATATCTAACCTACTCATTTTCGGATGCTAACCATTTCCCCTTTGGCGGCCTGTTCGACTTCTCTTTCTCCGCCGTGAATCTCCACTTGCCCGGCATGACTCAGAACTTGATGTACCGAGGTGTATGCTCGAGGAACGTTACCCCATAGACGGCTTGCTCCGGTTTGCCGTCATGCCAGGTGCGCCTCCCATTTACCTGTATGCCTGCTATCCCAGCATTGCAGCAGAGGCAGCATATGAAGCATAAGATTGTGTTCACTAACCGTTTCTTCACTTCTTTCGGACCTCAGGGGAGGACTGCCGGTTTCTCGACTGATCGATCACATCCTTCCTACGCGACTCCGGAGTGACGTTCAGATCGACCAGTTTTCCATTCTCCACGCGACCTTCAATTACGGTCTTGTAAGGCGCATGCAGTTTGAACTCCGCATTCCAGTCTTTCGGCCAGGCGGGGAGCAGGTAGATCTTTCTGCCATCGGTCTGCATCAGCATGGACTGGAAGGCCTTCATTAGCACACCACCGTGATCCTGATCCGGAATCCAATCGAAATTCGGTCCCCAGAAGGCGGGAAAGCGCGAGCCCTTGTGGTGATTTCGGGCACGTCCGACCAGGTTGTTCCGAGCCTCGTCGGTAAGCCCAAGATAGGCCATGAAGATCTCATCCTGGCGCCATCCCTGGTTGCCCTTCGCGATCCTGTGATGGAGGGTCCGCCGCCCCATCTCCGCATTGGGCTTCTCAAAGGAGCAGAGACGGAACGGAAACACACAGTAAAGCTCTGGATTCTCGCCGTTCTTGCACATGGCGAATGCCTCCGCCGGTGCAAAGATCGTCTCGCCTTTGAATTCGCGTGTCGGAAGATCCGGGATCTGCGCCTTCACCTTGGCCCAGAACTCCCGCTGTTCAGGAGTGCTATCGCTCTCAGGTAAACCCAGTAGACGATCCGTAACCGCCTGCATGCCGGCGACTGGATCCATCGGATTCGTGCATTCCCACCACGTTTCCAGGGCCTGGGCCGGATGCATCACCAGTTTCCCCGCTTCATCGGTGTCATAGTGCTCAACAAAGAAGGTCAGGATCTCGTTGGCAAAGGGGATGGTGGTTTCCTTGAGGAAGACCTCATCCTGCGTATGCTCGAAGCGATCAAGCATCATGAAACTCATCTCGAGTCCGGAGACCCATTCCCACTTGTGATAGCGGTTGTCTTGCAGCTTGTCTTCCCGCTCTTCAAAAGGCGTCTCGCCGTAGGTCTCGGCAAACATCTCGCCCCAGAAGTAAATGCACTCCGGCACATAGATCCCGCCATGCCCGGTATGCCTCCGGGTGCGGTACTTGTGATACTCAAAAAGATCCTGGCAGTACATCTTGTAGAGAGGATCTGTCATCTCCACATCGCCGGACGTCAGCATGCTGATGTAGGGCAGGCGCGTGTTCTGCCACCAGTACCCCGGTCCCCAGCGGCGGTAATCCGGCCCACGGCTTCCATCCTTTTCAACCCCCTCGACAGTAAAAATCGACCCGTTGAACTTGATCGGGTAGGCCCCCCTACCCGCGCAGGCATTGATGTACCGCTGAAGCGCATACGCCCGACTGACCACGAAGGCATCGTCCTTCCGTTCAACCGTGCCTTCCACGTGAATCCAGCTTCGCTGCCAGAACGCTCCCCACCACGCCTCGTGAGCGGCCCGGCGCTTTTCAAAGACAATCGCCTCTGTGTCCGCGATCACCTGCTCCAGTGCGACCACCCATTCCGCTTCAGTAGCCGGATGTTCGGTGTGTACGTAGACATCAAAACGATGGCGCTTCGCTTTTGGCGAAAGTAACTGGGTGTCATCGACTCGCGTTGCGTTCTCCGCCTTGATGATGGCTCCGAAGGTCCGGTGGAGCAGCGGATCCTCGCGCTCAAAACCGTCAACGCCCTGGATCTTCGCATGCATCGCCGGCCCCACCGACTTGATATTGCGATGATACCAACCGATGCGTCCTTCCTGGTCCCGGAGGATTTCGTCCGGCTCCATCACCGTGGGTCCGGATTTTGGCCATCTCGTCTCCCCCGGCTTGGGGCGAAACAGATTCACATCGCTACATTCCCAACTGCTGGGAATCGACTCCTGCTCCGTGCGCCACAGCTCGATCGCCGCCGTCGCCTCGGTCGCCTCGGTCCCGATGATCTCTGCATGGACCACTGGATTGTTTGCGTCCACCCACAGCCGGATATCCGTCGTGCCACAACGGGCCTTTAGCGTGCCGTCCACCAGGCTGAGCGTTTGCAGAAAGTCGTCGGTCGACGGTGCGGGATCTAATGAGATCCGAACTCTGCCCACCTTCAACAGCCGCCCGTTGTCGCCCCAGGAATCGGTCCGCGAGATGTAGAAAAGGAGATCCCCGTTGGGTTCGATCCAGGCATTCAGGCCGGTCGAGCCATTGCCCAGCGGCATGGATCCGTTCTGATCCTTGCTTGGGCTATCCCACACCACATTGTATCTATCCACGGCACTCTCCTTGGCGTGCGCGAAGCTCGCCACGTTTATCATCGACATCAGAGCTAAGCCCACAACGATCCCGTATCCCATACGTACTTTCATACGACTCTGCACCTTCACTTCCCTTTTCCTGACCTGAAACTTCACGCGTTCTCCGCGACCCACGCCAGCCTCAGTCGCGGCGCGACTGGGCAACATGTAGCCCGCTCGCGCCGCGAGCGTGGCTGGTCAGCCCAGAACGCTATCTACATGTTTCACTCATGATTAGTCCGAGCGCCCTGGGTGGCTCCGCCCGTCCGAACTGCCCACAACTGTGAATTTCGGGCGAGCCTGATCAAACGGGTCTTTCAATCCAGCATGCCAGGGGCGCAATGTATAGGTAAAAACGGCGGGACGCGGGCGGATGGTATATTCCCACAGCGGTGGAGCCCCGCAACTGGCGTTTCCAAGTCCAAGCTGCTTGTAATCCAGACTCAAAACCACATCTTCGATCGGGCTCAGATCGCACGGATGACGCCTGGCCGCCAATTCATGCTGGGTATAATGCAGCGCCGTGAAAGACATCTGCTGTTCGGCAACAACCATCACCCCCGTACCGTCGCTATCAGTCAGAGTGAGCCAACGGACGTTTTCACGGTTTCCGCAGGCCTGTGGCTTCGCATAAGGTACATACTGCTGCGCAACGGTCGATGTATACAAGTCGACATCTGCCGCCACCTTGCGGTCAGGGTAGTTCTCCCACGGGCCATGTCCGAAGTATTGTAGATTCTCGAACGTACCGGGCAGCTGCAGATCAAAACCAATCCGCCCCAGCGTCAGCCTTGGGTGTTTCCCCGACGGCTCGATCGAGTTGTCGGAAACGATGGTTCCGTCGCCAAACACACGCCATGCCGTGTTGACATCAAACTCAACCCCTTTCGGCGTGCGATAGTTCACTTGAGTGAGCACCTGGATACTGCCCTCACTCTGTTCGACCACCGACACCGACTTAACCGTACGCTGCATCTTATGCAGTTGGAGGGCATCCCACTCCCTGAAGATGAAGCGGTCATTGCTGACCCGTGCGCGATATACGCTAAACTCAGGGCCCCGGCCGTTGATCACCGTCCGTCCGCCGTAAACCAGCTTGTCGATGGTGCCACTGCCGGCACCGAAATGAACTGAGAATGCGTTGCCGCTAACCTTCACGCCATCATCCTGGGCAACCGTCAACTGCGCATCGTCGGCAAGCTGCATCGGCGGCCGTTCTGTGGCCATGACCCTGAACTGGGCCGTCGCGACCTCATGCCCTTTCGGTGCCCACAGCGCGGCGTTGGCCAGCTTAAACGAAACGCGTAGAAACACTTCTGTTCCCGGCTTGCGGGCAGCCTTGTCCACAGCCTTCCTGAACCGTCTACCAAAAGACACAGTTGTGCCGACACCTGCAGGCAGGTCTATCTGCCCAAGCTTGCCCTTTGCCAACACCTCCCCTTCAGCGGAGAGCGTCCAGTCGCCCTCAAACGCGTCGAGGTTGGTATGGAAATACGTGTTGCTGATCGTCAGGGCGTCTTTGTCTGCAAACGCAAACTTCACGTATTGATAGACGCGCTTCATTTCGTGGAGCTCCGGCTGGATTCCCCGGTCCGCGGAGACCAAGCCATTCATGCAGAAATCACCACTGTTAGGGTGATCCCCGAAAGCGCCGCCATACGCAAAGAACTGCTTGCCACCCTCCACGCCGGGAGCAACCACGGCTTTACCGTCCGGGCCATACGTGGCTCGCAGCCCCTGATCCACCCAATCCCAGATGCAGCCACCAATCAAACGCGGGGACGCCTCGAAGACGTCCCAATATTCCTGCAGGTTACCCACTGCATTGCCCATGGCATGGGCATATTCACACACGAAGAACGGCTTGGGGGAATCGCTCTGTCCTGCCTTGGTCAACATATCCAAGTTGGGGTACATCGTGCTGTCCACATCGGCCACCGCGTTGTGACGCTCATAGTGGAATAGGCGCGACTCATCAATCTTCTCCATCTCGCGCCGCATGGCCGCAAAGTTGGGACCCGATCCCGCCTCGTTACCGAGTGACCAGAAAATGATGGACGGATGGTTCTTGTCACGCTCCACCATTCGCACACCGCGGTCTACATGCGCGGCCTCCCAGCTTGGCGCTTTGCCCAAATCCGTTGCCGGACTATACATCAACCCATGGCTCTCTATGTTGGTCTCATCCATCACGTAGATCCCGTAGCGGTCGCATAGCTTGTAGAAGCGTGGATCATTCGGATAGTGCGCAGTCCGCACAGTGTTCACATTGAACTGCTTCATCAACAGGATGTCCTTCAGCATCAGCTCATCCGTCATGACCCGTCCCCTATCCGGGTCGATTTCATGCCGGTTCACGCCTTTCAGGAGGACAGATTTACCGTTCACGAACAGCTGTTGATCTTTGATCTCGATCTTGCGGAATCCGGTCTTGCAGGTGAGGTACTGCGTCTCGGCGCCCTTCTGTGTCAGCGAAAGAACCAGGGTGTAGAGATAGGGTGTTTCAGCGGTCCAGTGGTTTACCTTCGGTATCGCTGCCTTCAGGGTTACAGACTGCTCGACGCCTGCAGCCAGCGCAGGGAGTGAGGCCAGAGGAGTTGCCACGAGCTTGCCCTCCACGTCCAGTAGTCTTGCCGCCACCTGCAATGTCCCGACATCCTCCGTGCCCAGGTTGCGCAGGTCGGCCGTTACAGACAGCTGTCCATCCGTATACGTTTCATCCAGATCGCCGACCGCAAAGAAATCGCGGATGTGAGCCTGTGGCGTGGCGAAGAGGAATACATCACGGTAGATGCCGCTAAGGCGCCAGAAATCCTGGTCCTCCAGGTAGCTGCCGTCGCACCAGCGATACACCTCGCAGGCCAGTGTATTCTTCTTGCCCGGGCGCAGGTAGTCCGTGATGTCAAATTCTGCGGGTGTCATCGAGCCCTGGCTATACCCGACCTCCTGCCCGTTGACCCAGACGGTCATGGCACTCTGAACACCGGCGAAGTGCAGAAAGACCCGACGGCCACCCCATGTGGCCGGCAGCTCAAAGTTGCGTCGATAAGATCCCACAGGGTTGCGCAAGGTCGCCTGAGTCCAGTGCTCGGGCACAGTGCCAATGATTCGCGGTGGATCGCTCCGGAATCTGTAGTCGTCTTTCGCATTCCAGTCCCTGGCCGAACCTACCCGGAATGGATAATCGACATTCGAATAGATCGGTATGCCGTAGCCCTGGATCTGCCAATTACTCGGAACCGGAATCTCATCCCACGAGCGCACATCAAAATCGGGACGGTAAAAGTCAATCGGTCGATCGTCTGGCTTCGGTACCCAATGGAATTTCCAGTTGCCGTTCAACGATTTGAACCATGGAGAATCAGCAGCAGCATCGGCAAGAGCCTGTTTTTCAGATGCATAGGGAATAAATGTCGCACGACCGGGCTGCTTATTGCGGCCGATCATCGTCTCATTTTCCCAGTCAGGGCGCAGTGCGTCGGCAGGCAACGTATCCAGGAGTTCGATTTCACGAATACTGGCCCAGCACGCTGCGGGCGCGCCAACAACCGTTACGCGGACGAACCGAATCGGTCCCCGGTACTTCAGGCTGTCCACGATTCGTTCGCCAGCATTGCTGAATCGCGTCCGATCGACCAACAGCTTCCACAGGTTTCCGTCCAAAGAACCCTCAACTCGGTATTGGTAGGCACCGCCGGTCTCCCAGGTAACCGCCACACTTCCGGCACTGCGAGGTTGTTCCATTTCGAACATCACCCACGCAGGGAGAACTCCCCCTTTCACGCACCAACGGGTGGACGAATCGCCGTCCACCGCAAACTCCGCCCGGTTATGCTCCTGCTGAGAGGAGGCTGTTGCCCTATAATCCGCAGCCTTTACCGACGTCGCCAACGTCATGACTGTCACCAACAACGTACCCGCTAGTTTGTTGACTCTACTCCTCATGGAATACCCCCTCCCCACTGAATCCGACCCACAGATCCAGATGGTAGGCTTGCCCCGCCGCAGGCGGGGTGTTGGCTTTAGGGAATAGTTCTGCGTTAAGCAGCTGAGAGAGTCGTACGAAGTCACCGGCTTCAGGCTTCTCTACGTATCCGTATCCCAGCAGGCGTTTCCAGCGGCTATTGTTCTTATCCACGCGCATGTCGTAGCCCACGGCATTCCTGTAGTTGTCGAACTTCGGATCAGCCGGCACTTCGTAGTTCATCTTCTCCTGCGGTACAAAGATGTAGGGGTCGGTCGTAACCACTTCCTGGCCGGTCGTGGCATTCTCGACCAGGAACAGGGGCATGGTGCCAGAAACGGGTTTGGTGACCAGGGAAAAGGCCGGCGCATCCCCCTCATCCACGACCTTGCCGTCACGGACATACACCGGCACCATGGGCGTTGTTTCCGCATCAAAAATCAACAATCCATAGTCCACCTTGTCGACCAGGGAGTCCGCCAGCTCGATGGCGCGGTCCTTGCGGTTGATGACAAAAAAGTAGCGATACCACACGGTCTTGCCCTGCGTGAGATGCAGCTTGGGCAATAGCGCCTGGCCGTACCAGTTCTCCCAGCTGTTCTCGGGACGCGTCTGCCAGTCAGCCGGCCTGGGGTATATGCCGAAACGGAAGGCCGACTCTCGGAACTGAGCAAAAGGCAGACCTTTCTTGGCACGTTCCTGTTCGGCTTCGAGGTGTCGGTCCCGCCCGAAGACCAGTGCCAGACTTGGAGCGTCATCCGCTTCGCTGGCGGAATTCAGGTTCCAGCCGCCGGTCTTTCGCACATCAATTACGCCGGC
>JADHWE010000008.1 GCA_016783675.1 Kiritimatiellia bacterium | reverse complement strand
TTTCGGGCATTCATTCGCTTTCCTCGCTCTCTTCCCTTGGCCATTGGATATTCCTTGTTGGATATTGGATATTGAGTTCCGTGTCCGGGTCAGACCATGCTCCACGGACCACAGGCGTCAACATTTGAACGTTATCAATGTCTTTCATCATAATCTCTCCTCCTAGAAGCTCAGTCGCACTGACCCGTCAACATTGTTGTTATCTTTGAACTGACTCAAGAACGTGTGTTCATCGTCGCCGAAGAAGATGTTGCCGCCGAGTGTGGCCTGCCAGCGGTCGGACATCTTGTACGTTGCGGTCGGCTTGACGTAACCATCCTTCTCGTTTGGCGAGTAGCGCGTGAAGCAGCTTAGGACGAGGTTCTGGTTCATCGCGAGATAGGTCAGCCGCAGTGTGACGGTGTGGCGATCCTCATCCCTGACCGTATCGATGGGCATCGCCATGGACTCCAGCGCAGCAATGTGCTCGTCGCGGTCCAGCATGCGCTCAACATAGTACTGAACGCCCATGGTGAGATCCGCGGCAATCTCACGCTCGTAGCCCAGGAGCAGACGCGCCTCGCTGTTGTTGATGAACGGATTGTTTCCGTCGCGGTCGTCGAACGAATCGTAGTAGCCGGCTTCGGCATGCATGATGCCATTACCGAGCGGTCCGCGCGCGCTGGCACCATAGACCGCCAAGCCGGGAAAGATCCACTGCCCCGTGGCCGGATTGAGCCCCCCCGGACTCTTCCAGTAGCCGTGGTAGCCGTATAGAGCCAACTCGAAAGCGCCCGTATTGCGGTAAACGCGCACAGCTATCTCGTCATCCTCGAACCAGTCATTGGGGCGATCGGTAACCAGGACAGCATCCTGTCCGACAACCGCCTGGCCATTCCAATACGACAGTCGCTCCCCCGTGATGTGGCGGTCGGCATCAAAACGCGGTATGTATGCCACGTCGATATTCGCGACTGCAGGAAACATGCTGACGAACAGGGCATCCGAAGGCGCCTTGAGATATTCAACGTCGCGCCCCAGGAAGAACGACTGCCAGTCTTTAGGGAACTGGTCGTTGATGAACACGAGATCGCCGGTTCCCCAGGTCAGCACCTGTCGGCCGGCCTTCAGGTCCATCCAGCTCAGCGGTGAGATCAGAATATTGGCCTGGCGCAGGTCGAAGAAGCCTTCGCCGGTTTCGAGATCGATGCTATCCCGATCAGCGGCCACATCGTCACAGACCAAGTCGCCCTTCAACTGGGCGGCAAACAGATCGTGATACCAGAGCGCATCGCCCTGCACGCGTAGCTCGTTCAACGACCGGTCATCTTCCAGCGACTGGTCGTCTAGTCGCTCGCCATAGCGATACTCGCCAAAGCCGTGGAACTCGATGTCGGCGGCATGCAGCCAGGCTGTTGTAGACAGCAGCCCCATCACGAGCAACAGTCGCAACGGAGGGGATGAACTGATCTGCTCTATGGCCATGCGCTTCTCCTTGTACACTTCCGTCTCTGTCCTTCTTCGCGGCCCGCGCGGAGCGCGGGCCCTACCTGGCCCTTGATGGATCCTAGCGTGTGACTTCTCTCGGCGGACGGCGCAGGAAGCGTTCTGTGAAGAGGCGGTCCTTGAGGCCGATGTCATAGTCGACTTCGGTGAACGTGTTGACCGTCTTGCTGCCCGATGCGAGATCCTCGACGGTCGACTCCATCACGGTCGGGACTCCCTTCACATCCTCAACCTTCGAGGCCGCGACGCGCCGGTAGAGCTTGCCGTTCTTGTCGAGATACTCGGCCTTGCGGGGCAAAAACGTCGCCTTGTCGATCCACACTGTGTACGAACTGAACTCCACCGTGTCGGGGTTCTTCGGCGTGTTCTTGATGACATACTGCGTATCGGTGGTCTCGATAAGTTCGTGCGCGTCCTCGGCCAGGCTGCGACCGGAGACATCCTCGTAGAGGAAATCAGACCCCACGAAACTGGTCCGCTTATCGCCCGGTGCGATCCGCTTCACCAGGTTCAGCGCCGGCAGGAACAGCCAACGGTCGTCGTTGCCGCCTGGGTGCTTGTGCACGAGGTAGGCCATCTTGCGAACATCGGCAGGTGCGGTGAAGTAGACGTAGAACTTCTGGTCCATGCCCTCGTCGGCGTTGCGGCGTAGAATCGCGAACTCACGCGAACGGCCATCGGAGAGCGCCATCTTAACCTTGGCGGAGCCATCCTTGCCTGCGTAGTACGAGGCCCGGTTGGCCTTCTCGACGATGGCGTCAGCATCCAGTTCCTGGGCCCCGGTCGAAACGGACAGGCCCGCCACAAATACCCCCAACAACAACGTTCTAATCGACATCACTCTACCTCCTCTTTCACTGTTTCCTCTGGCAATGGGTGTGGTATCCCCTCCTCCTTGACCTCCCTGAAGACCCATTTCTGCAGCACGGTCAACAGCGCCGGCAGCACCAGTAAGGTTGCCATCCACGACACGGCCATGATCGTCGCCAGGAAGAACCCGACCGTGCGGTATGGCAGGAGCGGTGCGATCAGCAGCGGCGTGAAGCCCACCGAAATCGTGATCGCGTTGCGGCTGATCGCCATGGCGGGCTCGGCGAACATCGGGGTGCAGGTCTTGGCCCATGTCCCGAACCGCCTGCGTTCCTCGCGGGCCCGTTCAAGGAAATGAATCGCAAAGTCGACGCTAAGCCCCAGTGTCAGCGAAGACAGAACGGCCACGGGCATGTCGTAGTCTTTGCCCATCCAGCCGATCAGACCATAGATGAACAGGATCGTCAGCGAGAGCGGCGCCATCGCCAGCAGGCCGTAGAGCGGCGAGCGGAAGAGCACCATCATCATCACCAACACCACGACGAAGCTGCTGATCAGCGAAGAGAACATGCCGCGCACCATCTTGTCCTGCCACACCACGTTGAGATAGGTCAGTCCGGCCCACCCCACCTCGAGCTCGATCGGCGGCGGATTGGCGGCCATGTAGCGATCCACCTCCTCGACCACGGACTGCATATCGCGGTTATCCCCGCTGGTGAGTTGCACCCAGATGTTGGCCTCCTGGTAGTTCTTCGTGACGAGATGGAACAGCGAGTCACGTTTCTTCATCCCCTCAAGCTGCATGAAGACCTGTCCCACGGCGGCGGCTTCGTCAGGAATCGCGAAGAAGGCGTCATTGCGCGCCTGCAGTATCGCGGCCTCTTCGTCGGACAGCTCGACCGGGAGCGCCTTGTACTGCAATTCATAGGCAGCCTTCTTCAACGCATCGATAGCTGAGGAGGTTTTGCCCACCACCTCGATCGCGTCCAGGTGCCGCTGCAGCTCCTGCATGTAGTTCAGCAGTGCCGGCCGCTTAAAGGCGGGAGCGGTCAGTTCGGTGGTCATGTACTCCACGAAGCTCTCGAATGACAAGGCCAGGTAGTGATCGCACAAGCTCAAGGCCTCATCGAGCAGCTCATCCCCCGTCAGACCGCGGCTCGCAACAAGGTCTGCCTTCAGGCGTGTCGTGCTGGTTTCATCGATGCCCTCCAGCTTCTCCACGGCGGCCAGCAGGGACGCGTAAGTCAACCCGTCGGGGTCAAGATAGTTCAGTTCATCGGCAAGCGTCTCCCACGACGCCATCGCCTCGCCGTCAATCTCACGTGCCTTTTCTCCGAGCCTGACAAAACAATCGGCCGGCGCGCATGTCTCCGTATTGCAGAGCTTCCGCTCCAGCCGGTCCACGGCATCGACGAACTCGATCATGGCCTGCGGCATCAGGGAGCTGTAGCGCTCGTGGGCCTTGCTTCGGATTCCTTCGGCCATCTCACGGCATGTCATCGTGGCGTTCGGATCCGCCTCAAAAGTCAGGTAGGCCGTATAGGTGCCGCCAAAATGGTCGTTCAGAACACGATCCGCTACACGAACGGGGTGACGCTTCGTGAACCACTTCACCGGGTTGTCGTTCACCTGGATGCGGCTGACGCCGACAACCGAGAAGGCGATCACGGCTACGGCGATGCCGATGATGAGTCGGGCACGGCGATACGTGGCGGCGCCCAACGTGCGCAGAAAGCGGTCGAGCCAGCCGTTGCGTATCTCGCATTGCTCGTCGTCGCCGGGCACCGCGCAGAGCTTGAGCAGGGCCTTGTTCGGAATGAAGATCGTGATAAAGGCCGGCACAAAGGTCATTGTCAGGAGCCACGCCAGCGCTACGCCGAACGCGACATGCAAGCCAAACACCCGCACGGGCGGAATCGGCGTGGTGGCAAGCGAAGCGAAACCGGCAATTGTCGTGAGGCTGGTGTAGAGCATCGGCTTGAAGAGATGCCCCACCACGTGCTGCAGCGTCTTCTTCTTGTCACCGAACTCGCGGTAGGCATCGAAAAACTCGCTGAGGATGTGCACCGCATCCGCAACGGCAATCGGCATCAGGAAGATCGCGATCATGGAGCTCATGATGTGCACGTCGAAGCCGAGCCCGATCAGGAGCCCCATCGTGCAGATCACGCTGACCATCGCCACGAGCATTGGCGCAATGATCAGCGATACCCGTTTGAAGAAGAGTAGCAGCAGCAGGAAGATGGCTATGCCGGCCAGAGGTGCAGAGGTGGCCATTTGCTTCAGCATTTCAACGCCAAACGTGTCTTCCGCCACGGGCAACCCCGTGATGTGCACCTTGTCGTACCTACCCCACTCCTTCGTGAGCTGCCGCACCACGTTGGCGACGTTATAGCTGTAGGTCTTCTCCGTGATGGGAATGTAGATACAGATGGCCTTCTCGTCCTCGGCCACGAGTGTTCCCTTGTATAGCGGGTTGCCCATGGCGTCATCGCGGATGACCAGCGCCTCAGCCTCGGTCTGCGGCACTTTCTCCATGAGGTACTCAAGCTTGAGCGACCCAAAGTCGGCCTGCTTGATGTTGTCCACCACGCTGGGGGCGATCAGCTCGCGCCCGATGATGGCGCTGGAGCCGTCTTCGTTGAACAGGCGGTTAGGATCGTGCCGGAAGGCTACGTTCAGTGCCCGGGTAAACGGGTTGCGGGGCACCAGGTCGAGGGACATATACTCCCCGTCAGCACCTATGACTTCCGGTATGTCATCGGCGCCGGGTCTCAAGCTGAGAAGCTGCCGGGTCAGGATGTCGATGCGAGAGAGCGTTTCGACATTGAAAATGCCCTGTGAGTGCTTCTCGTTAACGATGCCGACAATAACAAAGTCGTAGAGATTGAACTTCGCTTTGACCTTGTGATGGAACACGCGGACGGCTTCGTCCTCGGCCAACATGTTCTCGGGGTCGTTGTCGAAGTGCACTTTCGAAAACTGTGATCCCAGAAAGATCACCAGGCCCGTGACCACGATAAGGATGAGCCAGGGAAACCGCAGACTGAAATTCGTGAGAGCCAATCGTTTCATCGAGCGCCCTTTCCGGTTAAATGAAGGAATAACGTATATATATTACGTCTTTGCCGTATAGACAACAGTCAACCTGTCTATAAGGGGCAGGCACCCCCCGCGCAGGGCGAACCCCCTGTACCGCATCCTGCGGCCGGACAAGCCCCATCGCCGCACGGCAGTGCCGTACTGCTGTCACTGGTGCTGAACGAAGAAAACTGTTTGGCCGGCTTTGCCGCCCCACATTTCGGGCACTGCTCCGCCCCATCCGAAAGCGTCCGCGCCAAATGCTCAAACGCATGCCCACACGCCCCACAAACATACTCATAGATCGGCATCGTCTCTCTCCTTCAATCGCTGAATGATCCCAACGCCAGTCCTCAACGTCAAGCCGCCACTCCAACATTGACACCTGTGCCATGGCGCGCAATCATCACCAGATTCCATGAAGACGTACGCTGAGATTAACGCGAAGATTGAGTTGGGTGATGCGGTTGTGATGACCGCTGACGAGATCATGGACTATGTCGATCGCAAGGGGATCGACGCCGTTGCCGAAGAGGTCGATGTTGTCACGACCGCGACGTTCGGCCCGATGTGCTCTTCCGGTTGCGTGCTCAATTTCGGTCACTCCCAGCCCAAGATCCGTATGACGGAGGCATGGATTGCGGATGTACCGGCTTACACCGGGCTTGCCGCTGTCGATGTCTACCTCGGCGCCACGCAGCTCCGCCATGCCGACCCGGCTAACATGGACTATCCGGGCGAGTTTCGCTATGGCGGCGGGCATGTCATCGAGGACCTGATTGCCGGCAAGACGCTCCAGCTTTTTGCGCTTTCCTACGGCACCGACGAATACCCGCGCCGCGAGATACGCACCTACTTCACGATCCACGACCTGAACCAGGCCATCATGGTCAACCCGCGCAACTGCTACCAGAACTACAACGTGGCCATTAACGACTCGGACCGGATGCTTCACACCTACATGGGGCAGCTCGAGCCCAACCGCCGCAATGCCAACTACTGTTCCGCGGGGCAGCTGTCGCCGCTGCTCAACGACCCGCTCTACGAAACCATCGGTATCGGCACACGTGTCTGGCTGGCCGGTGCGCAGGGGCATGTCTATGCCGAAGGGACTCAGCATGCGGGCGGATGCGAGCGCACGGAGGGCGGCGTACCCATGGAAGGTGCGGGTACCCTCGCCCTTACGGGCGACATGAAAGAGATGCGTCCCGAGTTCGTGCGCGGCGCCAGTTTCAAGGGCTACGGCGTATCCCTTGCTGTCGGAGTCGGAATCCCTATCCCTATTCTCAACGCCGATGTACTGAGGCGTACCTGCGTGCGCGACAGCGAGATCATGGCGCCCGTGGTCGATTACAGTCACGACTATCCGGAGAAGACCGGACGTGTGATGACACGTGTATCCTATGCGCAACTGCGTACGGGGGAGATCGAAGTGGAGGGCCAACCCGTCCGCGTCGGGTCGCTCTCCTCCTATCACAAGGCACTCGAAATCGCCAACCTGCTGGCCGACGAGATCCGGCGGGGCGACTTCCTGGTATCGGAGCCCCTGCGCAAATTGCCGCGCGACGTCGCGATGCTGCCCCTCGACATTCGACCGGAGCCGTCATGAGCGAACCTGTCACACGCAAGTTGATGCTGTTCTTCCCCACCTGTGAGTGTGAGAAGCCGATCATCTACCACCTCGTGAAAGACTACGACCTCCTGGTCAATGTTTTCCGCGCCAAGGTAACACCCAAGGAAGAGGGCTACCTCGTGCTCGACGTTACCGGAATGGAGGCCAACATTGACCGGGCGCTGGACTACTTGCGCACGTTCAACATTACGATCAACGACACCGGCAAGGGCCTCACATGGGACGAGAAGCGTTGCTGCCACTGCGGGCACTGCGTGGCCTTCTGCCCGACCGGCGCGCTGAAGATCCCGGATCCCGCCACCCGTGAAGTCACGTTCGATGGAGAAGCCTGCATCGAGTGCCTCGCCTGCATCCGCGTCTGCCCCTACGGGGCCTGTGTCTCGACGTTCTGACCATGAGCACTGACCCACGCGTCTATCGTGAGTTTGTCTATCGTGAGGCCCGCTTTCGGATCTGCTGCAGCCATTTCGATGCCGTGACGGCTGAGATCATCGAGCAACGCGAAATCCTCGGCCGCTTCCTTGAGCTGCATCCCGCCATCCAGGCGGCATTCGCTCCCCTGCCCCTCCCGGATGCGGCCCCCGAGATTACCCGCCGCATGCATGAGGCCAGCCAGACGGTTGGCGTGGGCCCCATGGCGGCCGTAGCGGGCACGGTGGCACAGTTGGCGGCCGAGGCGGGGTTGGCCGCGGGTGCGGAAGAAGTGATCGTCGAGAATGGCGGCGACATCTTTCTCAAGCTGACCGCGCCTGCGACCGTAGGGCTCTACGCGGGTGACGCGGCAATCGGCGCATCGCTCGGACTCGCCCTTGCGCCGGAGGAGACTCCGCTGGCGATCTGCTCGTCTTCGGGGAGGATGGGACACTCCACCAGCCTGGGGGCATGCGACCTCGTTACGGTAGTGGCCACCAGCGCAGCCCTCGCGGATGCAGCAGCCACACATGCGGCCAACACCGTGCGCGGGGAGGCGGATGTTGATGCGGCCCTGGCTGTGCTCGCCGAGATACCGGGACTCCAAGGCGCACTGATTGCGCAGGGAGCGCGGGTTGGGACGATCGGCCGGCTTCCACAGTTGGTCAGGCAGCGCCCCCAGGATCCGGCAGAAGCCTGACCGCCAACTCATCATAGCGCTCGATAACCTTGCGAACGAACCGTCGCTTCCGGGTGTAGCTACCGGGATAGAAGCTGCCCTTGAACCCCGCGATAACCAGGTTACGGAACTGGTGGTGCGTCACAGGGATATTCTTGCTCACCAACTCCAGCTCATCACATATGGTCGTGTTCGATACGAGGCGGTTATCCGTACAGATCGAGACCGACAAGCTGTGCTCCAGCATGTGTCCCAGCGGGTGCATCGCCATGGATTCGATCGAAGGCGTCGTCTGCAGGTTGCTGGTCAGGCAGACCTCCATCGTGATGCGCTGGCTGGCAATATACTCAACCAGTCGTTCCGTGTAGACCTGCGGGTCCGCTACGTCCAGGTCCTGCACCATGTCGGCGGAGAAAACGAACGTGCCGTGTCCAATCCGGTTCGTGTGGCACTCGGTGATAGCCTGGAAGATGGATTCGGGCCCGTAGGCTTCGCCGGCATGCACCGTCTTCTTCATGAAGTGGCTGTGAGCGAAACTGTAGGCCTCTTTGTGATAGTACGCCGGGTAGCCCGCCTCTTCACCGGCCAGGTCAAAGCCCACGATCGGCAACCCGAGCCGATCACGCAGACCCACGGCCGTTCGTGCCATCTCAAGCGAGGCAATCGCATACACATCCCGCCGCGGTGCGAGCTCAAGGGCTGTCAGGAGCTGGTGGTAGTGTTCGCCCATGGCCTTGCTGAAACGGCGCATGGCGCAGACGATGATTCCGAACTCGAACGGCAGGTCGAACCCGCTCTTTACCCGCTCCGACGTGTTATGCGACCGCTTGGCCCGCTCCAGCCCATCCGTGACAGCCTGGACGGTCTGCTCCATGGACAGCCCTTCGTGGGCCAGGAGCTGGGGCGCGAAACGCACCTCGAGATAGCGGACGCCTTCAGCAAGATTGTCCTCAGCCAGTTCGAACGCAACCCGCTCGAGCGCCTCCTTACAACGCAATACGGCACAGGTGTAGGCGAAGCCAACAAGATACTCGCCGAGGTCGGCATAGCGGTCTTTGAAGACCTGCTCACGCAGCCCGGCCTCCGTCATGGAGGGCAGTTCCACGCCGCTTTCACGCGCCAAATCAATAAGTGTAGACAGGCGCAATGACCCATCGAGGTGAACATGCAGGTCCGTTTTGGGAATGGCTTCGATAAACGCCCTGGAGATGTCTGTTTCCATCTGGTTTCTCGCTTTCTGCCTCCCAACTTAGCCTAGAGAAGGCGATTTAGCAATATATGTCCAAAGATAGCAATATACTTACAAAGATAGCGCCTTGCCCATCTTGACACTGCATGGACCAGTCAACTACTTTTGAATGGTTAGAGCACGCCTCCTGAGGGGCGCGCACATTCACAAAGGAGAAGGACCATGGCTCTTGACCCTACCAAGATGAAAGACTGGCAGATCGCCGAGGCAGCGGAGGAGACGATGAAGCCGCTTGAGCAGATTGCCGACGAGATGGGGCTGCAGGGCGACGAGATGATCCCCATGGGTCGCCAGCTCGGCAAGGTCGACTTCTTGCGCGTCCTCGATCGCCTCGGTGACAAGCGACGCGCCAAGTACATTGATGTTACGGCGATCACCCCCACCCCGCTTGGCGAAGGCAAGACCACGACCTCTATGGGCCTGGTGCAGGGACTCGGGAAACTCGGGAAGCGTGTCGTGGGCGCCATTCGCCAGCCCAGCGCGGGTCCCACGTTCAACATCAAGGGATCGGCCGCTGGCGGCGGTCTGGCCCAATGCATTCCGCTCACGCCATTCTCGATTCGCATGACGGGCGACATCGACTCCATTGCCAACGCCAACAACTTGGCCATGGTTGCGCTTACGGCCCGGATGCAGCACGAGAACAACTATGACGACGCCCGCCTGGCCAAGAGCAATCTCAAGCGCCTCGACATCGATCCCGCCACGGTACAGATGAAGTGGGCCCTCGATTTCTGCGCGCAGGCACTTCGCAACATCACAATCGGTAAAGGCGGCAAGATGGACGGCCTCCAGATGGAGTCCGGTTTCCAGATCACCGTGGCCAGCGAAGTCATGGCCATCCTCTCTGTGGCCACCGGCCTCAAGGACTTGCGCGAACGTATGGGACGGATCGTGGTTGCGCAGGACCGGCAGGGCAACGACGTCACCACGGCCGACCTGGAAGTCGACGGCGCCATGACCGCCTGGATGGTCGATGCCATCAACCCCAGTCTCCTCCAAACGCTTGAAGGTCAACCGGTGCTCGTTCACGCAGGGCCTTTTGCCAACATCGCGATCGGGCAGAGCTCCATTATCGCCGACCAGGTTGGCACGCGCCTGGCGGACTACCACGTGACAGAGAGCGGGTTCGGCGCCGATATCGGGTTCGAGAAGTTCTGGAATCTGAAGTGCCGGTTCTCCGGCATCACGCCCGACGCCGTCGTCATTGTCGCGACGGTCCGTGCGCTTAAGATGCATGGCGGCGGCCCGAAGGTGAAGCCCGGCGTACCGCTGGATGACGCCTACATCAATGAAGACCTGGAACTGGTCGAGGAAGGCTGCTCCAACCTCGTGGCCCACATCGAAACGGTCCGCAAGGCGGGTGTCAGGCCGGTGGTGTGCATCAACAGCTTCTACACCGATACGCCTGGCGAGATCGCCGTGATCCGGCGCATTTCCGAGCAGGCCGGCGCGCTGGTCGCCGTATCGGAACACTGGCTCAAAGGCGGTGACGGTGCCATCGAGTTGGCCGAGGCCGTCATCCAGGCGACCGAGGAGCCCAACGACTTTGGCTTCCTCTACGAGCTCGACACGCCACTGACCAAGCGGATTGAGCTGATTGCCAAGGAGGTCTATGGTGCTTCAGGTGTCACCTACTCCGACATCGCCGCAGGCAAGATCGAGGCCCTGGCCGCCGATCCGACTTCGTCCAAGCTCGGGACATGCATGGTGAAGACGCACCTCAGCCTGTCGCACGACCCCGAACTGAAGGGCCGGCCCACGGAGTGGGAACTGCCTATTCGCGACGTACTCGTCTATCGCGGCGCCGGGTTTGCCGTGCCCGTCGCGGGTGCAATCAAGCTTATGCCCGGTACGGCGTCGAATCCGGCCTACCGCGGGATTGATGTGGATACGGGAACTGGTAAGGTAACGGGGCTGTATTAACGGCCCGCGCGGAGCGCGGGCCGCAGGATCACCAACAGGGAAAGAAAGCAATGACAGCACAGATCATCGATGGAAAACAGTTGGCCGCCGATATGCGGGCCGAGATCAAGGAAGACGTAACCAAACTCAAAGCGCAGGGCGTCACGCCCGGGCTGGGGGTGATCCTGGTGGGCGACGATCCCGCCTCACGATCTTACGTCACCGCCAAGGAGCGGGCCTGCGAGGAAGCCGGCATCTACTCCGACGACAATCGCCTGCCCGCTGACACGTCGCAGGAAGAGCTGATGGCCGTGATCGACAGAATGAACAACGATGCCAAGATCAACGGCATTCTGCTTCAGCTTCCGCTACCCAAGCACATGGACGAGAACGAGGCGCTGCTGGCCATCAATCCTGACAAGGATGTCGACGGCTTCCACCCCATGAATGTCGGCAAGATGCTGATCGGTGAGGAATGCTTCCTTCCCTGCACCCCCCATGGTTGCGTCCAGATGCTTGCCCGCAGCGGCGTTGAGACCAAGGGCGCCCATGTCGTCGTGGTCGGCCGCAGCAACATCGTAGGCAAACCCGTTGCCGCCATGTTGCTCCAGAAGAAGGACCACGCGAATGCCACGGTCACTGTCTGTCATACCGGCACAAAGGATATCGGCTACCACACCCGCCAGGCCGACATTGTCATCGTGGCCGCGGGTTGGCCGAACACCGTAACGGCTGACATGGTCAAGGAAGGCGCCGTGGTAATCGATGTCGGTGTCAACCGGGTCGAGGATGCCTCGAAGAAGAGCGGCTACCGTCTTGTCGGTGATGTCGATTTCGAGGCGATCAAGAAGAAGGCATCGCTGATCACACCCGTCCCCGGCGGCGTCGGCCCCATGACAATCACGATGCTGCTCTACAACACCGTAGAGTCCGCTCGTCGCACCTTGGCTTAGCCGAGCCCATTCAATGGACCCGGTTACAGCTTGCTGATGTCGAGAATCCGCTTGCCGGCGAGATACTCCTCCGTGACGTAGTCGGAGGCCGCTTCAACCTTCTCGAGCATCTGCTTGATCTGCATCACCAGGTCCGAGATTGTGGAGAGGTTTTTGCGCAACTCCTCTACGTCCGGGGTCGGCTTGTCGAGACCCATCTCCATCAACTTGGCTGTCACCGTGACCACGGTCAGCGGTTGGTTGATGTTGTGCATCAGGCCTCCGATAAGGGCTGCAACCGCCTCCTTCTTGTGTTCGCTCTCCTGGTTTGCCCGACGCTCCTTCTCGCCCGTGATGTCGGCCACCATCATCACTCGGACACCCGACGCCGCACCGGCAACGGAGAATCTCAGTTCTCGGACGAAACCGTTCGGGAGCGTCACGTGGCGATCAAAGGACTCAGCGGTGCCTTCACTATCGATAATCCGAGAAACAAACTCCTCGTCTCCATCTGCAAAGATGGCGGCAAAGGGCTGCCCCAGCAAGGCATCGAAGCCCCCTGCCCCGGTCAGATCCACGATCGCGCGGTTGACGCGCGAGATCTGGCCACCGGCATCTATGAGCAGCATGCCCTGCGGGTTGAGATCCATCATCTGCTCAAGCTCACGCTTGGCGATGGCAATCGTGCGGGCGAGTGTTTCGTCGCCAGGTGGCGGAAGCTGGGCAGTGTTCGGCGTATCAGGCATCAGTGCGCTCCTCCAGCAAAACTATACGCGCAAGACCTAACACTCATCAATCGGCAAAATCCTGCAACCGCATGTTCGGATCGATATCCATGGCAAGGTCGGAACGACCCGTGATCCCCTGCCCCGCCCCGGCAAGACCGGCGATCATGGCTGCGTTGTCCGCACAGTAGCGTGGTTTCGACAGCATCAACCGTACACCGGCCCTATCGGCGACCTCGGCCAGCCGCTCGCGCAGACGCCCGTTGAGGGACACGCCGCCAACTGCGGCCAGCGCATGTACCCCGTCTTCTTGCAGCGCAATCCGGCAGCGCTGAGCGAGCGATCCCACGATGGCCTCCTGATAGGACGCGGTCACATCGGCCAGGGCGCTCTCAGAGCCATCGAGCGGGTTGTCGCGCAGGTGGTAGAGCAATGCGGTCTTCAGGCCGCTGAAACTGAAACAGAGCGCCGGATCCATTCCCCCCAGCATCGGACTCGCTTTGAGCCGCCCTCCCCTCGGGAAGCGAATGGCATTCCGGTTTCCCGTCTTCGCCGTGCGGTCAATGATGGGCCCGCCCGGATAGCCCATGTTCATCAGGTTGGCCCCCTTGTCAAAGGCCTCACCGGCGGCATCATCGACCGTCCGCCCAAGCACGCTGTACTGTCCGAGTCCCTCGACGCGCACCAGCATGGTGTGGCCGCCCGACACGACCAGGGCAATGAAAGGCAGCACATCGGCCAGCTCGGGGCCATCATCGTCCAGAAAGACCGAGTAGATATGTGCCTCGATATGGTTGATCGCGATCAACGGTAGACTCAAACGCTGGGCCAGTCCGCGCGCCGCTCCCACGCCCACGAGCAGTGAACTTGCCAGGCCCGGTCCGAACGTCGCCGCCACGGCGTCGAGTCCATCCCAGTCGAGCCCCGCCTCGGATACCGCTTGGTCGATCATGCGCGGCAGCGTCTGCACGTGACTGCGCGAGGCGATCTCGGGAACGACACCGCCATACGGTCCATGCAGGGCCACCTGGCTGAAGATGCAGCTCGAAAGCACCTTGCGCCCACTCACCACGACCGCCGCGGCGGTTTCGTCGCATGACGTCTCTATACCCAGTACGTTCATTCGTCTACGGCTTGTCTCCGAAAATCAGAACCGCTTCGAGCATGTCCACGGCCCGCTGTAACGGACGGTCGACGGCGTCGGCGTATTCGACAACATCTTCGTCACTGAAAAGATCCGGTGTTTCGATGTGCGCCCGACGCACAAGAATGCGGCGCCACTCCTTCGGCAAGACCGGGATCGTGATGTCCGGCGCAATGCCCTTGTTGTGGATGAGTCGTTCGGCCGGGGTGTAGTAGTGGGCCGTGGTCAGACGGATGGCGGCTTCTTCGTTGCTGCGAAGCCGAATCACGCTTTGGACCGACCCCTTTCCGAACGTGCGGTCTCCGATCAGCACGGCTCGACCGTGGTCCTGCAGGCAGCCGGCCACGATCTCCGCCGCACTGGCTGACCCACCGTTAACCAGCACCGCCATGTCCAGGTCCGTGTAGTGCAGCGCGCCCTCGGCCACCTTAACGTCCTGCTCGCCGTTGTGTGCACGCCCACGTGTCGACACGACGACCTCGTCCTCTTCGATGAACTTCTCCGCGACCGCAATGGCCGACCGGAGCAGTCCGCCCGGGTTACTCCGCAGATCGAGAACCAGCGCCTCCATGCCCTCATCCAACAGCTTTTCGAGGGACTCCTGCAGAAGTGATGCCGTTGGCTCCGCGAACTGGGTGATGCGGATGTACCCGGTCCGTTTCGTGAGCATGCGCGCGCCTTTCACGCTGGGCACCTCGATAGCATCGCGCACAATCTGGACCTCTATGGCATCGTCTTCGCCCTGGCGCACGATCTTGATCGTCACTTCACTGCCTTTCGGACCGCGCAGCTTGCTGACAGCGTCGCGCAGCGACTGGCCCATGGTCGACACCCCATTGATCTCGATGATGCGGTCACCCGAGATCAATCCGGCCCGGAACGCCGGGGTATCCTCGATCGGGGCGATCACCGTCAGAATGCCGTGACGGAGTCCGATGTGGATACCAATGCCGCTGAAGGAACCACGCGTATCCTCCTTCAGCCCCTCGTAGGCGGTCGGCTCGAGGAAGTCGCTGTGCGGGTCCATGCCATGCAGCATCCCGTGCAGTGCACCGTACGTGATGTCCTGGAATGACTTCTCGTCCACGTAGTGCTTGCGAATATGCATGATGACCTCGGCCATCAGCTCCATGTTGTCATAGGCGTCTTCACGCTCATCGGCCGGCTTATCCTTGTCGGACTCAGTCGCCTCGGATGATGGAACCGCGTTTGTCCCTGCCGGAACAGCATTCGTGGACGGAACCACCGGATCGGGGGCGGCCTCGATAGCGGGAGCATCAGGCAGCGCCTCACCCTCCGGCGGCTCCGGTTCAGGCGCTGTCTCTTCCCTTGCCCCTTCAACCGTCGATGAGGGGAGATTGGTCGGCGCTACGGCCTCCGATACCGTATCCGTCACGTTTGTATCGTCCGCCCGCAACCCGGCGGGAGGAAGCAGAACCACGCACAGGAGAACCAGGATGAAGAGTCCGGAGAATCGTTGGAATTGTCTATTCATAGTCTTGCTCGCCTCCATGGAACGGCACCGTCACTGAGCTTCAATTCTCTCAACTCCGGGCGATCAATGCAACTCTACGCATCCGTCGTCGCGGTTGCTGAATGAACCGGATAGCGTGCGTACACGTAGAGCAGCGATACGCCGATCGAAGCGTACCACAGCACGGGAACCCACAACGGCACATCGCCAACCTTGACGCAACCTCCGGGAATGAGGGCCACTGTCTTCAGTCCCGTCAACAGGATATGCGTCAGCGCAAGCGACGCGTGGTTGAAGATGTCGGCCGCAAAGGCAAGAAACAGGCCCAGAACAATCGAAAGCGATCCTGCGAGGACGATCAGGAATGCCATCGGCACGACCAGGATATTGGCGATCAGCGCCACGGGAGCGATACGACCGAAATAGCACGCGATCAGCGGCGCCGATATCAACCAGGCCGACACGGATACGGCCGCAAGCGCAGCCGCCCTCTTTCCCACGCTTCGCACCATCCGCACACCCCTCTTCTCTGGCTCGATCTGAAACGGGTCCGGCGCCCACAAGGGACGCAGGAGCCTGTCGATGTGGGGATACAGGAGAATGATACCCGCCACGACTGAGAATGAGAGCACGAAGCTCGCCTGGGTCAGAATACCCGGCGAGAAGACGAGCAGAAGCAACGCCGCAAACGCCAGTGCCGAAAAACTGTCCGCACGCCTGTGAAGTGCAGCGGCGCCCAGAAACACGATAGCCATGATACAGGCCCGGATCGCGCTGGGCTTCATCCCGGTCATCAGTGTGTAGGCGATCAGCAGCGGCGCCACGATGAATAGCCACCATCGTCGGGGCACACTCATCACGGCCAGCATGAAGATGATCAGTCCCACCACGATCCCGACATGGAGACCACTGATCGCAAAGATGTGAAGCGTACCCGTCTGGACAAAGAGTCGATGGGCCTGCGCGGACAGCTCGGACCGGCATCCCAGCAGGAGCGCCTGTACCATGCCGACTGACGCGGGGTAGTCTTCGATCCCAACTCGCAGGGTCTCGGCCGCACCATGGCGCAACCCGAGGCAGTACTGAACCAGCAGAGCCATCGCGCCGCGCGTCAGTCGCTCAGACTTCCGGTTACTTGAAACAAGGAGATAGCGTCCCGTACGCGAGAAACGCCGTCTGAGCCGCACGTCCCCCTTGACGCGCCACCGCTCGCCGTATGCGGGACTGACACCGTATCCCAGGCTGCCAAACCAGAGCACGTCGATCTGTCCCTTTGCGGCCTGTCGTATGCCGTCACCGGTGTCAACACCCTCGACGCTTAAGGGAAACCGGTACGCCGCGCCCTTCACGTCGCGATCGGGCAACGGATCACCCGTCACGGTGCCGGTGACTTCAACGGCCTGCTCTCGCGGGTCTGACAGGATCGTCCCAAACTCGGGCCGCAGATCCGGCTGCACACGCATCCACCCCAGGAGCAGGACCACTGTCAACAGCGCTACGTTGCGCAACGTCAGCCATGCCGGAGTCTTGCACAGGAATAGCGCAAGCAGGATACCCAGAACGGCCCAGCTTGCCGCGAGAAGCGTGGAGATAGCAGCGGGCGCGAGCTGGCCGAGGGCAAGCCCCGCCATGAAGCAAAGGGTGATTCCAACCAGCGGACGGCGAACCTGCATTACTCGGTGCCTGTCTGCGACCTTTCACCGGAGGCCACCAGCAGGTCGGGCAGCGTGACAGCCCCTTCGTACAGTGCCTTCCCGACGATGGCACCGCTGAGACGCGGATGGCTCAGAGCGGCCAGCGCTTCGATGTCGCCCAGGGAACTCACCCCGCCGGACGCCACCACGTTACAGGTAACCGCATCGCACATGGCCTGCGTGGCGGCCACGTTGTGGCCGCGCATCATGCCGTCCGTCGAGGTGTCGGTGTAGATGATGGTGTCAACGCCCATGGCGTCGACCTGGCGCGCCAGTTCAAGCGCCTCAACTTTGCTGGTCTCGACCCATCCCTTGACCTGCACCAGGCCATCACGCGCATCGATACCCACGACGATTCGCCTCCCGAAAGCGTCAACAAGAGCCTGGAGCGCGGACGGCTCCTCGATCGCGCGTGTTCCCAGGATCACGCGGTCGACCCCGCAGTCGAGCATGGCGCGCACATGGTCATCCGTGCGGAGTCCGCCGCCCAACTCCACAGGAATACTCAACGCCGCCGCGATCTTCGCCACCGCCTCGGCGTGCATGGGCTTGCCCTCAAAGGCCCCATCGAGATCCACGAGGTGGAGGTAGGCCGCGCCCTCGGCCTCCCAGCGCTGCGCCATGGCCACAGGATCTTCGGCGTAGACGGTCTCGGCGTCGGCACGGCCCTGCATCAGGCGCACACAGCGCCCCCCCTTCAGATCAATCGCAGGAATCACAATCACGGCTAGATGGCTCCCTTCGAGGAAGGCAAACCGGTCTCGCGCGGGTCAATCGCACATGCCTGTCGCAATGCGCGTGCGACGCCCTTGAAGACAGACTCATACGCGTGATGCGGCTCCGGGCCATACTTGTGCTCGATGTGCAGATTCATCCGCGACTGCACGACAAAGGCCCGGAAGAACTCCTCCAGAAGGCTGAGGTCGAACTGGCCGGTCCGCCGTTTGCGGTTGGCGATCTTGTAGACGAGGTAAGGCCGGCCGCCCAGGTCAACGGCCACGGAGCTCAGGCTATCGTCCATCGGCAGTAGCGCCGACCCGTAGCGCGTGATCCCCTTGCGGGTGCCCAGCGCCTTGTCCAGCGCATCGCCCATAACCAAGCCGATATCCTCCACCGTGTGATGAAAATCCACTTCCAGGTCGCCGCGCGCCTTGAGTTTCAGGTCAAACAAAGCGTGGCGCGTCAGCGCGTCGAGCATGTGGTCGAGAAAAGGCAATCCCGTGTCGACCGAGCTCTTGCCCGTACCGTCAATACACAACTCGACCGAGATATCGGTCTCTTTTGTTTTGCGATCCACCTTGGCTGTTCGTTTCCTCATAGCTTCTCTCCGACTAGCCGTCACTACACAGTGAGGTGACAACGACCAGCAAGCGGTCAATCGCTGCGTCCGTCCCCACCGTGATTCTCAGAAAGCGTCCCGTACGCTCCCCCGGGAAGTACCGCACCAGTATACGGTGTGCCCGCAGGGCATCAAACATTTCCTTGGCGCCCATCCGGGGGGGCTCCACCCAGAGAAAATTCGCCTGCGAAGGACACACCGTGAAACCCAGTTCACCAAGCCGCCTGGCCAGCCGCTGACGCGTTGCCACCACGCGTGATGCATTGGCATCCATGGACGCCACATCCTCAACCGCCGCCAGCGCCATAACCTGCGCGAGCGCGTCAACATTGTAGCTGTCCTTGAGCTTATACATCGCCTCGACGAGCGGCGCGCTGCCGATGGCGTAGCCCAAGCGCAAGCCTGCCAACGAGTACGACTTGGAGAATGTCCGCGCGATAAGCACGTTATCCAGCTCAAGGGCCAGCCGATCACAGCATTCCTCCGCAAAATCCACGTAGGCCTCGTCGACCACGACAACCCCGTCGAACGCCTCGCAGAAACGGCGCACATCATCGAGCGGACACAGCATCCCTGTAGGGGCATTCGGGTTCGAAAAGAAGAACAGCGTGCAATCCATATGACCGTTCAGCGCGGTGATGGCATCGTCGATCGGCCAACTGAAATCGTCGTTCAAGGCAATCACGCGTTCGCCCACGTCCCGAATCTTCGCCAGGATCGTGTAGAGCGAATAGGTGGGATCGAAGAAGCCGACCGACCCGTCATTCTCTACAAACGCCCTCGTGCAAAGCGCCAGGACCTCGTCCGACCCGTTCCCCACGAACACCTGGTCGACTTTGCAGCCGTGCAGCTCCGCCAGCGCTGAGCGCAAGGCACGGCAGACGGGATCCGGGTACCGGGCGAGGTCGGCAACATCCATCGCCGCAAGGGCCTCCGCGACCTTCGGCGAGGGCGGATAGGGATTCTCATTGGTGTTGAGCTTAATGATCGAAGGATCGTCCGGCTGCTCACCGGGCGTATAGCCTTCAAGATTCATCACAGACTGTCGAATCATGCTCATCCGATCTCCGGCTTCCGATCTCTGCCTGCCCTCCGTAGCTTTGGCGAAGGAGGAACTTCCGGACTACTCAAACCTTATTCTTGCCGAGCGCGCGTGCGCGTCCAGACCTTCGATCTCGCCGAAGGTTTCAATGATCGGCACCACATCGTGTAGGTCGGCGCGGGTGAACGCAATGAAGCTGCTGCGCCGTCTGAAGTCGTCTACGGTCAAACCGGAGAAAAGCGCCGCCGTACCGCCGGTCGGCAACACATGGCTCGGACCGGCGACAAAATCGCCAACCGACTCGGGCGACCATGATCCGACAAAGATCGCTCCGGCGCACTGAACCTTCTTAAGCCAGCTCTTCGGTTCACGCACGAGCAGTTCCAAGTGCTCTGGCGCGAACTCGTTTATCAGCTCCATGCCTTCGTCAAGGTTGGGCGCAACCACGAGCAACATTCCGAGCTTCATGACCTCGCGCACACACTCCTGTCGTGAAAGCAGGGCTGCCTGCGTCTCCAGTTCGCTCTGCACCACCTTGGCCAGCCGTTCCGACGATGTCACCAACAGCGCCTTTTCGTGCCCTGTCCCATGCTCAGCCTGTGAGAGCAGGTCGGCCGCCACGTATCGGGCATCGGCCGTCTCGTCGGCCAGGATCGCGATCTCGCTCGGGCCCGCAACCATGTCCAGCGCCACATCACCGTAGACTTGTCGCTTGGCCGCCGTGACATACGTGCCGCCCGGGCCCACGATCTTCTGCACGGGCATGATGCTCTGCGTGCCGTATGCCATTAGCCCAATGGCCTGGATGCCGCCCACCTTGTACATCTCGGTCACGCCGGCCATCTCCATGGCGAAGAGCAGCACCGGATCAACCTTCTTGTTGGGACCACAAGGGGTGCACGCGACGATTTCGGGGACGCCGGCCACCTTGGCGAGCGTTGCCGTCATGAGTGCGGTAGAGGCCAGGGGGGCGGCTCCGCCGGGCACGTATACGCCCACACGCTCCAGCGGCTTGTACTGCTCGCCCAGTGTGCCACCGCGCGGGCATGGCATCTGCCAGTCCTTCTTCATTCCCTTACGGGCAAAGGTCGACACGCGTTTGTGGGTCTCGCGCATCGCGTTCTTGATACGGGTGTCTACTTTGTCGCGTGCCCTGGCAATCTCCGCGCGTTTCACGCGCAAGGTCCCGGGCGTCAACTCGACCCCGTCAAACTGTTTGGCAAACTTCACCACGGCCGCATTGCCGTCGGACCGTACGGCCTTCAACACCTTTCGCGCCGCGACCTCGGCGGCCTCGTCAAATGCCGGGCGCTGCAGGAAACGGGTAACCGTCCGCGGGGCCTTTTTGCGCGTCCATGACTCAATCCTGACTTTCATTCATTCTCCTTATCGTCACCGTCACGCGTCCGGACACCGGCGCAGTGCCGGCCGACGCCGTGCCGCGCTCCAATGCGCGGACCACGTTGGCATCGAGCGTCGCGTGACCGGAAGCTCTTTCGAGGAATACCCCCTCGGCCATGCCTTCCGCATCAACACCCACGAACGCCTCGATCTCCGCGCCCTGTAACTCCGACACGTCCTCGGGCCACGTGATCGACCCCGGCTTATAGCCGCGCTCCCGTAGAGCGCCGCGCACGTCCACCATGATCCGGTTGGTACTTCCTGACGCTTCGAAATTCGCGCTATCCTTCCACACTGGACGGTAGGCGTCCACCTGTTTCACAGGCACGGCGTCGGAGGCGTGGCGCTTCATCCCATTGAAATCGGGCGCGGAGGGGGCCACGTGCAGAAACCGCAGACGCCGCGACTTATCTTCCCTGTCAAGCAACTCGACGTCCCCTGTCGCTTCTTCGGGAGCGCGGAATCCCACGCGCGTGGCGCGCGCAAAGAGCAACGGGCTCATGTAGAGGCTCTCCGCCACAACCCCGTACGAGACTTCCGTCTGGCTTTCCCTACGCCGGCCCAGGGCCGTTTGCTCTGCATCGGCCGACGGCCACAATAACCAGATGAAGACCCATGCCAGGGCCAGCAGCACCGACGGCACGCCAATCGGTCCGCGGCTGTACTGGTATGTGTCTTTTGTCCCCATCTCACCGCCCTGAGCTACCTGGGGCGAACCGCAACGTTCACCTTTTGGACCCCCACCCCGGAGGCAATATCGATAATCTCTACAATGGTCCCTTGCGGGATGTCCTTGTCCGCCTGCAGTACCAGGGGCGCATCCGGATGATCCTCCATGCGCTCTGACAGCGCTTGGGCGAAGCCCTGCATCTGATCTGCGTTGCCCACCATGAACCGCTCATCATCGAAGAACACGATCGCGGCCGGCTGTCCGATATCGGCATCATCAACCGCCAACACGACGGCGACCAGCCCCATACCGGTGCCTTGACTGAACGGCGCGTCAGGCAGCGACACCACGACGCCCGGCTGCAGCACCAGGCTCGAGTTGATGAGCCCGAACATGAGAAGCAGCAGAACGAAGTCGAGCCACGGTGCAATGCTCACCATGCCGTGTCCCAGGCGGCTTTTCGGCGCATAGCGTGTACGGAGGCCCTTAACGCTCCACGTCTGTCCCTCGCGCTCACCGGTCATGCGTTCGCTCCATCACCGTTGCGCTGATCCTGCAGGAACGACACGATCTCGGAGCTGGCCATCTCCATGTCCAGCACCAGTCGGTCAATCTTAAGTACCAGCAGGTTGAACGCGACATAGCACGGAATCGCCACCATCAGGCCGGCTCCCGTGGTCAGGAGGGCACGCATCACACCACCAAAGATATCGGCGCTCTGCACCAGCGGAGCCGAGGTGTACAGCCCGAGCAGGCAACTCACGAGGCCCAACACTGTGCCCAGCAATCCCAACAGGGGCGCTATCTGGGCCACCGTGGCGACCACCACGAGGCGCCGCTCGAGCCGCGAGATCTCGGCGGCTCCGGCATCCTGGATCGCCGTGCGCATCTCTTCCCGGTCGGCCGACCTGTGTAGAATCGCGATGCGGACGATGTAGGCCACCGGCCCCGGTGTCTCCTCGCAGATTGCCAGCGCTTCTTCAATGTTGCGCCGACGCAGGATGTTGAAAATCCCTTTCAGGAAATCCTCGAACCGGATCCGCGCACGGTGCAGATGCAGCGACCGCTCGATAAACACCACGAGCGCCACAAGTCCGCACACCACGATAATCCACAGCACGGAACCGCCCTGTGACAGTAGCTCAATCATTTGCTCTTCCTCTGCTTTCCCGGTCGCTGCAGTATTCAGTGTTCAGTGTTCAGTATTCAGCACTATTGATGACTGACTACTTCCTTACAGCCTACAGCCTATAGCCTAATAAAACAGCCACCAGTGTTCCGCCCGAATCTTGGCTATACGTTCCTTCGCTTCCTCTGTGGCCGGCACGTCCGCCTTAACCACACGCTCCAATACCCGCGCGGCCCCGCGCCAGTCCTCGCGCGACTCCATGATATCCGCCGTACTGAAAGTAGCGCGCGTAAACCACACCTTGGCGGCCTCGTTGTGCCACACGCCCTTCTCGCCTGCGCGAAGATACCTGACAATCACCTTCGCATAGTACTGTTCCAGGGCTTCATCCATGCGCTCCATCTTCTCCAGGCAACGCCCGATCTTGTAGGCAGCCTGCAGCACCTCGTCCGGGGCGGCCGTGTGACTGTTCGCCACGACGCGATACGACTCGATGCTTTCCTGGTAGCGCTTTGGATCCTCGGCACCCAGCGTGAACTGGCAGTCACCCTTGCGCCCCCATGCGGCGCCCAGCAGGCCGCTATCGGAGTACTTGTTGATGATCTCATCGTAGATCAGGATCGCCGCCGAGTAGTTGGCCAGCTCCACAAATGCGTTCGCCTGCGCAAACCGGCCTTCGGCCATCTTATCGCTTGCCGGGTAAAGCTTGAACATCCGGGCCAGGATTTCTATGGCGCGCACATATTCGTTCTCTCGCGCCGCCGCACGCCCGGCCCACAGCAGGCTGTCATCCGCCAGTTGGTGCTCTCCAAACTTGGCTTGGAAAGCTTCGAAATGCTCTTCGGCCGCCTTGTAGGCGCCGCGATTGAAGTTGGATTTGCCCAGCCAGTACAGAACGTCGGGCAAGAGGTCTGAGCCGGGATGCTCCTCGGCAAATGCGTGACACACCGCAATGGCATCCTCGTCGCGCCCCATCCAGTAAAGGCACATCGCCCGCTTGAAGACGGCCCGTTCGCCCACCGCGCTGTCTTCAAACTGCTGACCGATACGCTCGAAGTCTGTCAGTGCCCGGCTGAACCGGAACAATCTGAAATGGGCCGAGCCGCGCCCGTACAGCGCCTCCACGTAGAACAGACCATTGGAGTACGTGCCCATGAGCCGGTCGTATATGCCAATGGCATCTTCCCAGGCGCCCGCATCCTCCTTGAGCCCCGCCATGCGATGCATCGCCTCTTCGGCAACGGCCTGATCCGGATAGGCCTGAATGAGCAACCGGAACCCCTCTTCGGCCCCCGCCACGTTCCCGCCGCGCGCCAGGCTCTCGGCACGCTGGAAAAGCGCCCCCGGCGCCAGGCCGCAGTCGGGAAACATCTCAACAACCTTCGCGTAGGACTCGGCCGCGAGCCCGTACTGGCTGTTGCCCAGGTAGGCATCCCCCTCCCTGAACAGGCTCTGCGCCCGCTTCAGGTCGTTGGTATAGAGTCCGAATGCCTTGTCAAAGGCCGTGGCCGCTTCCGCCAGGCGCCCCTGCGCAAACAGCGCTGAACCGCGACCAAACGATGCGTCGGCCTGACCGGGCGGATCTGTATATGTCTCAAGGTAGTACTGAAACTCGTCTGCCGCCGTCTCGCTCCGACCTGCCTGCAGGAGCGCATTGGCCAGTGTGAGCTGGGTATGACGCGATTCCTCGCTGCCGGGATCGGCCGATATGGATGCCTTCAGCAGCGGCGCAGCCTCATCATAGCGTCCCTGCGCCAGTAGAATGCGGCCCAGGCTGTAGCTCGCACCGGCTGCGGCCGGCGTATCGGCCGCCACCTCTATGCCGGTTCGCAGCGCAACCACGGCCTCGGAAAGTCGTCCGCGATTCTCTTCCACCTCGGCCACAGCCCGGTAAGCCCGCGCCCGCAGCTCGGCCGGCGCACCCTCGTCGCCTGCCACCGACATAAAGACCTCCACGGCCTTCTCCGCCATGCCTTCGCCTTCACACGCACGCCCCAACCAGAACCGTCCGTCGCGGGCCAGGGCCTGCCCCACCCGCTTCGCATCCATCCGCTCAAGGACCGCACGCGCCTTGGCGAATTGGTCCGACTGAACAAGCGCCTGCCCCCAATCCAGCAGGTTCTGCCCATGCTCGAGTGATTCGGGATGCGCCTCGTCAAAAGTTGTGAAAGCAGCAAGGGCTTCGTCAACGCGACCGAGCTTCAGAAGGCACCACCCCTTTAAACGGTGAGTACGGCCTTCGTAGTCCACGTTGGCATCCAGGTCCGCAAGCTCTTTCAGCGCCTCCTCGAAACGACCGAGATCATGCAGCGCCATACCGCGCCAGAACCGCACGGCGTCCTGCTGTGTCCAGCTCTTGATCCATCGGTCGCGCAGGCGCAGAAACTCGAGGATCTCCTCGTACTTCTTCTCCGCGTGCAGCGCCCGCACCAGCAGGATGCCGGCGTCCTCGTTTTCGGACGGACGTTCCTTGCGCTTCTCGGCCTCGGCAAGGTACCGACGCAACTGCTTCTCGGCCACCCCCGCCAGACCATCCTCCAATGCCGCCAGGCCTGCCGTCAGCAATCCCGCCAGTTCATCATCACTGACTTTGGCATAGACAGGCACCGTACAGCAGGCCGCCACGGCCACCGCCATCAGCCTGATCAACCATCGAGAAATCATGCCTTGATCCATAGTCAACTGCTCACTGCCCACTGCCCACTGCTCACTTCTCCCCCAGCACCGGTTTCAGAAATCTCCCCGTATGCGACCGTTCGCACGCCGCAACATCCTCGGGTGTACCCGCCACCACAATCTCGCCGCCACCCTCGCCACCTTCGGGACCAAGATCAATGATATAGTCTGCCGTTTTGATCACGTCGAGGTTATGTTCGATCACGACCACCGTGTTTCCGGCATCACGCAGGCGCTGCAGCACCTGCAGCAGCTTGTGCGTATCGGCAAAATGAAGCCCGGTTGTCGGCTCATCGAGAAGGTACAGGGTCTGGCCTGTCGACTTCTTGCTCAGCTCAGCCGAGAGCTTGATGCGCTGCGCTTCGCCTCCCGAAAGGGTTGTGGCCGGCTGACCCAGATGCAGGTATCCCAGGCCCACCTCCGACAGGGTCCGGAGTTTGCGGGCGATGCCCGGTACCGCCGAGAAGAACTCCAGGGCATCGTCCACGGTCAACTCCAACACCTGCGAGATGTTGAGGCCCTTGTAGAGAACTTCGAGCGTCTCCGTGTTGTAGCGTCCCCCGCGACACTGCTCGCACGTCACGTAGACGTCGGGCAGGAAATGCATCTCCAATCGCAGGATGCCGTCCCCCTTGCAGGTTTCACAGCGACCGCCCTTCACGTTGAAGCTGAACCGGCCGGGCCCATACCCCCGCACCTTGGCGGTCGAGGTCTGCGCGAACAGTGTGCGAATCGTGGAGAAGGCCCCCGTGTACGTGGCCGGGTTGCTCCGCGGGGTGCGTCCGATCGGCGACTGGTCGATCACGATCACCTTGTCGAGCTTGTCGAGCCCGGTAAGCCGCTTGTGCTTGCCCGGCCGTTGGCGTGACCCGTGGAAGTGGCGGAACAGGGCCCGGCGCAGGATGTCATCCACGAGCGTGCTCTTGCCACTGCCCGATACACCGGTAATGCAGACGAACAATCCCAGCGGGATCTTCACGTTAATGTTCTTCAGGTTGTTCTGAGCCGCCCCCATGATGCCCAGCGTGGCGCGCGTGGGCTTGCGCCGCCTGGTGGGCACATGGATGGACGCCTCGCCATTCATGTAGCGTGCTGTCAGGGATGCTTCGCATTCGAGCAGCCTATCCGACTTGCCCGCATAGATGACCTCGCCGCCATGGCGCCCCGCGCCCGGTCCGAGGTCGATCACGTAATCGGCCGCACGAATCGTGGCATCGTCGTGTTCGACCACCACAACCGTGTTCCCGGCATCACGCAAGGACTGCAGCATCTGAATGAGCCGGGCATTATCGCGCTGGTGCAGGCCAATCGTCGGCTCGTCCAGAACATACAACACCCCCACCAGGCCTGACCCGATCTGGGTGGCCAGCCGGATGCGCTGCATCTCGCCGCCCGAGAGCGAGCCGCTCTCCCGGTCCAACGTCAGGTAGTCGAGCCCGACCTTCACCATGAAACGCAGACGCGCCACGATCTCCTTCAGCACCTCGCCCGCGATCACCCGTTCCTGCTTCGACAGCTTCATCTTGCTGAAGAACGCCAGGCTCTCACCAAGTGACATCTCGCAGATCTCGACGATCGAGCGGTCCTTCACGGTACAGGCGCGAATCTCAGGTTTGAGTCGAGCGCCCTTGCAGGTCGGGCACTCCTGGCGCGTCATGTAGTTTTGCAGGGTCTGTCGCGCCGTATCGCTGTCGGTGGTTTCATAGCGACGTGCCAGGTTCGGTATTATGCCCTCGAACGGCTTGCGGTGTTTGCGATAGGCGCCGCCCCGCCAATAGCCCAGTTCGATCTCTTCGTCGCCCGAGCCCATCATCAGCACGTGGCGCTGCGCGGCCGTCAACTTCTCGTAGGGCTTGTCCACGTCGATCTTGTAGTGCTTGGCCACACCACGAAGCAGGCGTTTGTAGTGAAGAATCAGACGCCGCCCGCCGCGGCGCCAGCCCTTGATGGCCCCCGCCTCGATCGAGATCGTCTTATCCGGGACAATAAGATCCTCGTCAAAAACAAGCTGCTTGCCCAGGCCCGAACAGGTTACGCAGGCGCCATACGGGCTGTTGAACGAGAAGCTGCGTGCCGTCAGCTCGTCAAAGCTGATACCGCAATCGGCGCAGGCGTGTTTCTCGGAAAAGAGCGACTCCTTCCACTCCGTGCCGTCCGGGCTGCTCAGTACCTTTATAATGCCATGCCCGTGGCCAAGCGCTATCTCGACCGAGTCCGTCAGGCGCGTTCGAATCCGATTCGTGATGATCAGCCGATCGATCACCACATCGATATCGTGCTTACGTTTGGCATCCAAACGCGGAACATCATCCACTTCGTAAATGTTCCCGTCGACCCGCACGCGGACGAATCCCTGCTTGGTCACCACGTCGACGACACCCTCGTGGCGGCCCTTGCGTCCGCGCACAATCGGGGCCAACAGCGTGATACGGGTCCGCTCGGGATGGGTCATCAGGGCATCCACGATCTGCTCGGCGCTTTGCCGGGCCACACGCTTGCCGCAGCTTGGACAGTGCGCGATGCCGATGCCGGCATAGAGCAGTCGCAGGTAGTCGTGAATCTCCGTCGTGGTGGCAACAATCGAACGCGGATTCGATCCCGCCGTGCGCTGCTCGATAGAGATGGCCGGCGAGAGCCCTTCGATCGTATCGACCTCGGGCTTCTGCATCTGCTTGAGAAACTGGCGGGCGTAGGCCGAAAGGCTCTCCACGTACCGGCGCTGCCCCTCGGCATAGAGCGTGTCAAAAGCGAGAGACGACTTGCCTGAACCGCTGAGTCCGGTGATGACCGTCAGCTTGTCGCGGGGAATACGGACCGAAATATCCTTAAGGTTGTGCTCCCGCGCACCCGCAATAAGAATATCGCCCTTTTTCATGGCAATCCGTCATGCATCCACCGGGGCAAGCCCGGCGCTGTGCAGGCCACCGCCCTCCTAACCTGCAATTCTAACGAGATGGAAGTTTTTCTTCCCGGACCGCAGCACGGCGACTTGGTCGTCCACGAGGTCTTCCGGCCCTACCGTCGCTTCAATGCCGGCCACACGGACGTTATTAAGGTAAAGGCCGCCGCTCTGCACCAGGCGGCGTGCCGCCCCCTTGCTCTGGCAGAGCCCTGCCGCTGCCGCGATGTCAATCACCGTTGCACCCGCCACCGTTTCACGCGACAGCTCGGCCGACGGCACGTCGGCGAAAATGCCGGCCAGATCGCTCGCGCTCAGCCCTTCGATCGATCCACCGAAGAGCACCTCGCTGGCACGCAACGCCACAGTCAAACCGGCATCCCCATGGACCGCGCGCGTGACTTCCTCGGCCAGTTTCCGTTGCGCCTCGCGCTGCTCAGGCTTCTCCTGCAAGGCCACTTCCAGCTCGGTGATTGTCGCGAGCGGGAGAAACGTGAAGATCTTCAGAAAGCGCGCCGCATCGGCGTCCGTTGTGCGGAAGAAGAACTGGTAGAAGTCGTAGGGCGATGTTTTGCGCGCATCCAGGTAGACCGCGTTCCCCTCGCTCTTGCCGAACTTCTGCCCGGCGCTGTCACACACGAGCGGAATCGTTATGCCATACACCTCTTCGCCGCGCAGCTTGCGCACCAGGTCGATCCCGGCGGTGATATTGCCCCACTGATCGGAGCCGCCGATCTGGAAGCGGCATCCCGCCGTGTCGTAGAGGTGCAGAAAATCGTAGGCCTGCAGGAGCGCATAGCTGAACTCGGTAAAGCTCATTCCCGACTCACTTGCCAGGCGTGCCCGCACACTTTCGCGGCCCAACATGGCGCCCATGCGAAAGTGTTTGCCGATGTCGCGCAGGAAGTCGAGAAAGGAGAATTCTCCCAGCCAGTCGTTGTTATTCACGATCACTGCCGGCGCGGTGGGATGATCGAAATCAAGGAACCGCGACAGGTTCTCGCGAATACCCTCTGTGTTGGCTTCGACCTGTTCGCGCGTGAGCAGCGAGCGTTCGCTGGTCTTGCCCGAGGGGTCCCCGATCATGCCGGTTGCCCCGCCCGCCAGCGCGACCACTTTGTGGCCGCAGCGCTGGAAATGCGCCAGGGCCATGATCGTGACGAAATTGCCTGCCTGCAGACTATCTGAGCTGGGGTCGAATCCGGCATAGACCACGCCCGGCTCCGCAAGCTTCTGGCCTACATCAGGGTTCGTGCAGTCCTCGAACAGACCGCGTTCCCGCATGATATCGAGCACGTTCTCCATCGCGGCACCTCCAAAAAAAAGCGGGCGCTCCGGACGACCGGAGCGCCCGCTGTAAGGGCTTACTTCTATTCCTTGGGCTCTTCCTCGCTTGCCTCGGCGGCGTTGTCAGACGAAGCCGGGGCCTCCTCTGCATCCTTCGCCTCCTCTGCGGCTTCTTCAGTCGCCTCGGCCGGTGCTTCCTCAGTCGCCTCGGCGGCCTCTTCAGCAGCGTCTTCGACCGGAGCTTCGGCTTCCGCTTCGGCTGCGGGCTCCTCGGCCACAGGCGCTTCAGCAGCGGGCGCCTCTGCGGGCGTCTCTGCGGGCGTCTCTTCTGCCTTCTCCTCGGCGCCACCAGGCGACCACTCCTCGGTCGTACCGGTCAGGCCAAGGGCCTCGTCAAAGGCGCCGGCCAGGTCGACCATGTGCTCGCCCGGACGCAGACCGTCAAGGACCTCGTCCTTCTGGGCCTCGAACTCATCGTCCGATATCCCACCGGCCTTGATGCTCAGACCCACGCGGCGCTCCGCACGGTCGATGCGCACGATACGTGCCTCGACGTCGTCACCTACATCCAGCACGTCTTTGACGCGCTCAACATGGCTGTCGCTGAGTTGCGAGATGTGTACGAGACCGTCGACACCTTCGCCGATATCCACGAACGCACCGAACGACGCCACCTTGGTGACCTTGCCCGAAACTCTGTCGCCCACCTTGAACTTGCTGACCACGCTGCTCCAGGGATCATCGGCAGCCTGCTTCAGACCCAGGCTGATACGGTTGTTGGACGGATCCACTTCGAGCACCACCGCGTCGACTTCCTCGTCCTTCGAGAGGACTTCGGACGGGTGGTTGACCTTGCGGGTCCAGGACATATCGGACACGTGAATCATGCCGTCGATACCGTCCTCGAGCTCCACGAAGGCGCCATAAGAGGTGAAGTTGCGGATCTTGCCGTGTACGCGCGAGCCCACCGGGTAGCGAGCCTGCACCGTATCCCACGGGTTGTCCTCGGTCTGGCGCATGCCCAGGGCAATCTTCTGCTCCTGGATATTGACGCCCAGCACGACCACGTCCACGTCGTCGCCGACCTGTACCACGTCGGATGCACGGGCAATGCGCTTCGTCCACGACATCTCGGAAACGTGCACCAGGCCTTCGACGCCCTGCTCGATCTCCACGAAGGCACCGTACGGGACCAGGTTGACCGCCTTGCCGCGCAGGCGGCTGCCCACCGGGTAGCGGGCCTCGATATCCTCCCACGGGTTCGGCTGCGACTGCTTGAGTCCGAGCGACACACGTTCGCGATCGCGATCGATGTCGAGAATTACGACTTCGATCTCGTCACCAACGTTCACCATCTCGGACGGATGACGGATGCGGCCCCAGCTCATATCGGTGATATGCAGGAGACCGTCCATGCCATTGAGGTCTACAAAGACCCCGAAATCGGTAATATTCTTGGCCTTGCCGACAATGCGCTGACCCACCTCGATCGACTCCATGAGTTCCTTGCGCTTCGAGCGCAGGCGCTCTTCGATCAACTCGCGGCGCGACAGGATGATGTTGCGACGCTCTTCGCTGATCTTGAGGATCTTGAACTCAAACCGCTGGTTGAGCAGGGTGTCGGTGTTGTGTACCGGGATCACATCGATCTGCGAACCGGGAAGGAACGCCTCGATGCCATCTACGTCTACGATCAGACCACCGCGTACACGCGTTCTGACCTCGCCTTCGATCACACTCCCCTCGCCGAACGAGGACAGCACACGCTCCCACTGAATCTTCTCATCGGCCAGCTGCTTGCTGAGGACAACCATTCCGTTGTCATCTTCGATCTCCGCCAGCAGTACGTTCAGCTCGTCGCCGACCAACACCTCTTCGATGTTTCTGAATTCATGAGTCGAGACGACACCTTCCGACTTGTAGCCGATGTCGATAAGGACTTCGTTGTTCCGGATTTCCAGCACCTTGCCCGTTACGATCGACCCCTCTTTGAAATCCTTCAGGGTCTGCTCGTAAAGCTGTGCCATGCTCTCGCGGTCTCCCGCGCTGAAATCCACGGCCTCGAAGTCGACGTGTTCTTTTGTTGCTTCCGCTGTTTCCATAGTGTTTCTGTTAGTTGTTCTGTTACCTGGTTTGCCCATGATCTAGCCGGAACCGACACTCCTTACCCCCAGGCAAGGCAATCCCAACTGTTTGAAACCAAGGAACATATCCCAGATCGCCCCATCCCCGCAAGGCGCATTTTGAGTCATTTCCGGCCTTTTTCCTCCACGTCCCTCAACAGTGAAGCACGCACACCGGCCTCTCAGCGCTGGATACGGAGAACTGAATACTCAATACTGCACACTGAATACTTTACCTCCCCCCGTTCCTCAGATAAACATAGCTGCGTGAAATTAACCGACAGGAGCCTCTCATGTCTCAACTGACTGCGCTGAGCCCACTGGATGGGCGGTATGGATCCAAGACGGCCGAATTGAACGGCATTTTCTCGGAGTATGGCCTGATTCGCTACCGCGTGACGGTCGAGGTGCGATGGTTGCTGGCCTTGTGTGCCGAAGCCGGTATTCCCGAGGCACGCCAACTGTCCGCCGCAGAAGTGGATCTGCTCGAGTCCATTCTCGGCGACTTTTCAGAGGCGGATGCCCAACGGGTTAAGGATATCGAGAAGACCACCAACCACGACGTCAAGGCGGTGGAGTACTTCCTGAAAGAGAAGATCGCGGGCACCTCGGTCGAGCCGTTCAGCGAGTTTCTCCATTTCGCGTGCACGTCTGAAGACATCAACAACCTCTCACACGCGCTCCAGCTTCGTGACGGACTCGATATCATCGCAGCCGTGCAGACGGAGGTGATTGCCGCGCTCACCGACCTTGCCAAGGAAGGCCGCGACGTTGCCATGCTCGCCCGCACGCATGGTCAGACCGCCTCCCCTACCACCGTCGGCAAGGAGATCGCCGTCTTCGTTAACCGACTCCGGAAGCAGTCGAAACATCTCGCCGCCGTCCGTATCCAGGGCAAACTCAACGGCGCCGTCGGCAACTACAACGCCCACATGGCCGCCTACCCGGACGTCGACTGGCCGGCCCTGGCGCGCGGCATCATCGAGGACGAGCTCGGGCTCCAGCAGAACCCAGTCACAATTCAGATTGAGCCCCACGACTACATGGCCGAACTGTTCCACGCCATGACGCGCTGGAACAACGTCCTGCTCGATCTCGATCGCGACGTCTGGACCTACATCTCGTTCGCCTACTTCGGGCAGAAGACCGTTAAGGGCGAGGTCGGTTCTTCCACCATGCCGCACAAGGTCAACCCCATCGACTTCGAGAACAGCGAAGGCAACATCGGCCTGGCCAATGCCATCTTTGACCACATGGCCTCCAAGCTTCCGGTCTCGCGCATGCAGCGCGATCTGACCGACTCCACCGTGTTGCGTAACATGGGCACGGCCTTCGGGTACTCGCTCATCGCCTACCGATCCACGCTGAAGGGGCTGTCGAAGCTCACCATCAACCGGCAGCGCCTGGCCGACGATTTGGACCATGCATGGGAAGTGTTGGCCGAGCCGATCCAGACGGTCATGCGCAAGGTCGGCATCGAGGAGCCCTACGAGAAGCTCAAGGCCCTTACGCGCGGCCAGGCCGTCACACAGCAGACCATCCGCGCCTTCCTCGACACGCTCGATCTCCCCGAGGAAGACAAGACCCGGCTGGCCAACATGACCCCCGCCGACTACATCGGCATCGCGCCGGAGATTGTCGATGGGCTGGAGAGCGTGTGAAGATTCTCGACCGCTACCTCCTGCGCGAGTATCTCGTCACCGTGTTCTACTGCGTGACGGGACTGGCCCTGTTGCAGATCATTTATGACCTCGTCTACCACTTCTCCAAGCTGATTGCGGCAAAAATCACCATCGCCCAGGGGGTGCGCTACTATCTCGGTTCGCTTGCGCCGCACACCGAGTTCATGCTTCCGGCGGGGGTCCTGCTGGCCACGCTCTATACGCTCTGGCAACTGTCACGCCATGGCGAGCTGACCGCCATGCGGGCCAGCGGCATCAGTCTCTACCGCATTATGGTGCCCTTCCTTTTCGTGGGATTGCTCTTTACGGCCGCCACCGCACTACTCAAGGAAACGGTCGCGCCTGAATCCGCCTACTGGGCCCAGGAGTTTGAGGCCAACGATTTCAAGGAACCCGAAGAGCGTCTCTTCCACAACTTGGCCTACTACAACGCGATCGATCGGCGCATGTGGATGATCGGGCGTACGGACCTGAACAAACCCAACATCCTGCACGAAACGCGGATCAGCGAGGAGCGCCCCAACCGCACGCTGCTGCGGGACTGGCACGTCGGGCGGGCCGAATGGCTTGACGAGGAGTGGTGGTTCTTCGATGTAAAGGTCCAAGAGTACAACGAGGAAGGCAACCCGATGGGCGCGCCGCGGGATGTCGCCGGTTCCGGGGCCGGCATCGAAATGTCACAGTGGCTTGAGAAGCCCTCCGATTTCGAGACCGAGGTCATCCCCACCGAGTTCATGACCACGCGCGACATGCTGCGCTACCTGCGCCGGCATCCCGATATCTCGGATGAGGCCTTGGCCCAGAAGCGGGTCGATCTCCATCTCCGACTGGCGATGCCGTGGGCCTGCCTTATCGTAACGCTCTTCGGTATACCCGCCGGGGCGCGCACGGCCCGGCAGAGCGTCATCAGCGGCGTCCTCACCACCATCCTGTTCTTCGTTGTCTTCTACGTCCTGACACAGGTCGGCGCCTTTTTCGCCAAGCGCGAACTGCTTCCACCCCTTGTCGGGGCATGGCTTTCCAATATCGTTTTCCTTGTCGCAGGCTTCAGAACCCTTATGCTGATGAAGTAGGCAGATGATTGGAGAGAAGAGGAAACAAGGAAGGCACAGAGACACGAAGGTCTTTGAAGTTGGCCGGTGGCGCTGCTGAACGCGACAGCGACCTTTCACTCACTTGGTGCCTTCGCGCCTTAACTGGTTGCATTTCGAAGGATGGAGGGAGCAGCATGACATTGCTACAACAGATACTGAAAGCCGCGGTTGATAACGGGGCTTCTGATGTTCACCTTAAGCCGGACCAGGTGCCTGTGTTTCGTATTCACGGCCTCCTGACCGATGCCGATGACACCCCTCTCACCCCCGAGGATATTGCCGAGATGGGGAGCCAGATTATTCCAGATCACGCACGACAGGCCTTTGAAGTCAACCACGAGGCCGACTTCTCATACGAGGAGCCGGGCCTTGGTCGTTTCCGCGTCAACTATTTCCTCGCCCAGGGCAAGCAGTGCATCGTTATGCGCCACGTCAAAACCGAGGTGCCCGACTTCGCGTCCCTGCGTCTACCCGAGACGCTGAAGTCCCTGGCCGACATCCATCGCGGCATTATCCTGCTCTGCGGCACCACCGGCAGCGGAAAATCCACAACCCTGGCGGCGCTCATTGACGAGATCAACCGGCGCCACCGACGCCGCATCATCACGATTGAGGACCCCATCGAGTACCTCTTCACCGACCGCAAGTCGATCATTACGCAGCGCGAAGTCGGCATCGACACCATGAGCTACCAGGAGGCGTTGGTTCACCTTATGCGCCAGGACCCCGACGTCATGCTCATCGGCGAAATGCGCGATCAGTCCAGTATCCGCGTAGCGCTCCTGGCAGCCCAGACCGGGCACCTGGTGTTGTCGTCACTGCATGCAACGACCTCGAGCATGGCGATTCCGCGCATCCTGGATATGTTCCCGCCCTCCGAACGCGAACAGATTCGTCACGCGGTCGCACTCAGCATGGAGGCCATCGTCACGCAGCGCATGCTGCGCGATGTAGATAACCAGTTCATTCCGGCCGTGGAGCTCATGCTCAACACACCGACCGTCCGAAAGCTGATCGAAACCAATCGACTCGACGTCCTCGCTGCGGCCATTGAAACCGGCGCCGAAGACGGGATGCAGACCTTCAACCAGTCGATCCTTGAGATGGTCAAGAACGGCATCGTCACCGAAGAACAGGGCCTGCAATTCGCCGGCAACCCCGAATCGCTGAAGATGAACCTGAAAGGCATCTTCCTCGATGAAGGCAACCGGATCCTGGCCGACCTTTAGAGTCAGGAAAGGCAACCAGGAAGGCACCAAGCCTTTGGGGATGGCCGCCGCAGGTGCGGCCACACCACCGGTCACCCTCAATTTTCCTTTGTGTCTTCGAGCCTTTCTGGTTGCCTTCCGTTCGCCATTGCTTCCTGAACCGTTTCAAAACAGACTCGACTACTTGAAGCTAGATACGCACGATGTTCCGAGCATCTTGGGGCAAATATGAGCAATCCAGTTCTTTTTAGCGGCGACAGGTTCTCGATCGGCCTCGCGCCAATGGCCGGCTTCACCGATCGGGCCATGCGGACGCTCTCGCTGGCGCATGGTGCCGCCTCGGCCATGACCGAGGTGGTAAATGCTGCGGGACTGACACATGACTCCAAGCGAACGTTCCACCTGTTGGAGACGGCGGAGAACGAACGCCCTGTCGCAGCTCACATGTACGGCATTAACCCCACCGTCATGGCCGAGGCGGCCCGCCGCGCCGAGGCCCTGGGTCGGTTCGACTTCATCGACATCAACTCGGGGTGCCCCGTGCGCAAGATCGTGGCCAAGGGCGCCGGGGCGGCACTCATGGGAGATGTGCCACGGCTGGCGGCCATCGTTCGGGCTATTCGCGAAGCGGTTTCGCTGCCCGTGACGGTCAAGACGCGTATCGGCCTTACGCCCGACACCTGCAATATCCACGAACTGTCCGCTGCGGTAGAAGATGCCGGGGCCTCGTGTCTCTTTATCCACGGACGCTTCGCCTCCAACAAACACAGCGGCCCGGTCGATTGGGAGCTTATCGGCGAGGTGAAGCAGAAGCGGTCGATGCCGGTCTGGGGCAACGGCAGCGCCCGCACCGGTACCGAGGCCGTTGCCTTGCAGAAGACCTACGGGGTAGATGGCGTTCTGATCGGCCGCGGCGCCATCGGCAATCCCTGGATCTTCCGTGAAGCGCGCGCCGCATGGGAGGGGCACGAAGTGGCTCCGCGCACATTGGAGGAGCTGCGAACGACGGTCGAGGCACATCTGCGTGACCTGGTGAGCTTGAAATCGCTGGAACGGAAATACCGGCGTGCCGGCGCGCTTGCGGCCGAGACAGCGGCCGTCATGGTCTTGCGCCCTCACCTCCTGAAATACGTTGCGGGGCTCCCCGGCTGGCGCGAGGTGCGCCGCCAGCTCAACGATATGCGCACGATCGATGAGGTGATGACGGCGGTGGATGGCGTGATAGGATCACAATGAAGAATAGACCGCTGATACTGGCTTCAGCTTCCCCGCGCAGGAAACGGCTGCTGGAGGAGATGGGTTTCACATTCGAGGTGGTGGCGCCGGAGGTGACCGAGGTGCACTATCTCGACGACCTGCACGGCAGCGTCATGGAGAACGCGGCAATGAAGTGCGAATGGTGCCGCGCGCGGCATCCGGACGCGACCATCCTGGCGGCAGACACGGGCATTGAGTTCGAAGGCCTGACCATCATGAAACCCCGCTCACGCGAAGAGGCCGCGTCATTCCTGCGAATGTTCTCAGGAAAGACACACAAGGTGATGACCGGCGTGGCACTCGCTGTGCCGGACGGCGATACCCGCCTCCATGTTGAGACGTCCCTCGTTCACTTTCGCGAGCTTACCGAGGAAATCATCGACGCCTACATTGAGCAGGTTATTCCCCTCGACCGCGCCGGGGCCTATGATATCGACGAATGCGGCGAGATGATTGTCGACCACCACGAAGGCTCATACACCAACATCGTGGGCTTGCCGTGTGAGGTCGTCCACGAATGGCTGGAGGCACCTGCTGCTTACTTACGCCTTACGTAAGCCCGGGTACCGGCACCATGTCTTCCCCGAGGGTTTTAGCGCGCACTGGATTCGATTGACCTCTGACACCGATTGCTGCATCAGTGCGCAACGATCCCCCTCACGAACGCCGAATGGGTTGTCACAAGAAGCAGACGCGCTGGTGGCGTGGCGAGACAAGACGTTTTGCTAACAGCGAATGCAGCCCCAACAAACGGATGCAGAAGTACAATCTGAAGGCGCGCCTTCAGATTGACTCTGATCCGCGACGTTATCTTCTTAGAAATCACACCTTGCTATACACATCCGTCTGCCATAGTATGTGTATAGCTAAACAAGATAAGGGTAACCACCATGAGCCGAACAAATGTAGTACTTGATGACACGCTCGTCTCCAAATGCCAGAAAGCAACAGGTATCGGGACCAAGCGAGGTCTGATTGACCATGCCTTGCACGAACTGCTTCGCCACGCAAACCAGAAGAAGATTCTTGATCTGAAGGGAAAGGTCGAATGGGAAGGCGATCTTGCAGCTTGGCGGAAGGGACGTCTCGCCTAATGGTCCTTATTGACACAACAGTCTGGATTGATTTCTTTGCTGGCACACCCACGCCCCAAGTGTCGGTGCTGGAACTTCTCATTTCAGAGGGAGAGGATGTCTGTACCTGCGGCATCGTTCTTGCCGAGGTCCTGCAAGGCATACGGAATGACCGTACTTACCGAAAAACAAGATCCTATTTTGAGAATCTCGTTTACCTCCCAATGAACCAGGGAGTCTTCGTGAAATCCGCAGATATGTATCGGGCCCTCCGAAGGAAGGGCATCACCATCCGAAAGCCCCTTGATTGCATGATTGCGTCTGTCGCCATCGTTCACCGTGCTCAACTCCTGCATAACGACCGGGACTTTGCCCCCATCCAGAAGCAGTGTGGTCTGAAGGTCGTTAAGATCAGGAAAAGATAGCAACAACTGAACCGTATTCAAAATAGCTGCGCCATTTTGGAACGGTTAGTTGAACGCCGGAGAATGAAATGACTCAGTCACGAGACAATCCGAACCGCACATTGAGCCATCTGAAGCGGCTCACGCGCGAGGGCCGTGCATTGCTGGATGAGCGCCCGCTTGATGAGCTTGCGCATGCCAAGTGGTTTGACCGGGCAGAGCGCTATCTTGAGCGCAAGATGCCCGATGTCCAAGTTCTCCCTCCCGATCAACTCATTTCCATCAAGATGCCGGACTTGATGAGCCCGACGTATAGACGGCCGCATCCGCTGGACGCGGCCATGGGCCGGAGCGAGCAAAGCCAGAAGTTGATCCAGAAGATGCTCGGAATCATTGCCAGCGCCAGGGAACGGCTGGAGCTCCAAATTGAATCCCAAGAAGATTGACGGCAGAACAGGCCAGGTCGAGGGTATCCCGATTTCGCTGCGCTCCATCGGGAACCCTCACCTGCACGTTCGGCACGGAAGATTGCATGGAACAGAAACCAAACATGCGCTGAAGTGTAGGAAGCACACACTTTATCGCACACTTAGTCGTGTTCTTAGTCGCCTCACTTCGTGGTTACACTTAAACCACCAGCTTAGTCGATGGGAGCGTTGAGCATCTCCGTGCGTAAGAGGAATGAAAAAGGACCTCTGAGTACACACTTCCGTGAAGAACCACATTTTCAGGGCATGGTTACCTATGCGGCCCGGCAGACGAGCTTCAGAAGAACGATCTGGACCATGAAAGAATTGATACCGATGCCAAAGCCACTCGATCCAGACTCAAGGCCGTAATCGACAAACTCTATGCAGAGGAGAAGAATTTCCCCTACAGCGACAAATCAGGGTTGAAAGGCATCCGATAAGACGATAGTCTTCAAACCGTACAGAGTATAAATAACAAAGGAGTACTAAATGGCAAACCTAGCAAGCGTACTGAAGGATGAAGTGGCGCGACTGGCCCGCAAAGAAATTCGCAGCCAGACAGCAACACTGCAGAAAGCGTCGGCACAGTACCGACGCGACGTCGCAGCATTGAAGCGCCGGGCGGCTGCCCTCGAGCGCCAGGTCGCACTTCTGGAACGTAATGCCCACGCACAGGCGGCCCCGGCCGAAAGCGCACCCGCGGAGAGCACGAAGCTGCGTTTTACGGCCAAGGGGTTGCGCACTCAGCGCAAGCGTCTCGGCCTTTCGGCGGGCGCCTATGCCAAGCTTGTGGGCGTAACGGCCCAGTCGATCTACAACTGGGAGCGTGGAACCGCGAAGCCGCGTCAATCCCAGATCGCCGCAATCGCCGCACTGCGCGGGATCGGCAAGAAAGAAGCCAAGGCCAAGCTTGCTCAGCTTCCCGCTGCACCGGCCAAGCGAGCTGCCGCCAAGAAAGTAGCCGCCAAAAAGACTGCCCCGCGAAAAGCGAAAAAGGTCAAGAAAGTAGCCGCCAAAAAGACTGCCCCGCGAAAAGCGAAAAAGGCAGTCTCGAAGAAACGGCCGGCCGCCAAGAAGCGTGCAGTGACGAAACGGAAAAAGTAGAGGGTCAAGCGACCCTCTTCTTTCCAGGGAGCCAGCGTGGGACTTAGGGAATACTGGCTGTGGATCATCGCGCTGCAGTTTGTCCTGCAGTCGTTGATTCTTATCCTGTTGCTGCTGGCACTCGCCCGTCGGAGCGGCGATTGCCAAACGCGCTCAATCATCCTCAGGGTGCTTGCCATTACGTTGGCAACGGTGCTGCTGGAGGCTTGGCTGACCTGGAGCCTGGGGTGGATCATCCTGGTGCCAATTCTTGGCGTCACGGTGCTGGTCCTGATGAACGCGAGCTGGGGGGCGCTGTGGAGCTCGTGTATCGCCGTGGCGTTCTGTGGCGGTTTCTTTGCATGCCTGACGCTCGACTTCTGGGAATTCAGCCCGGCACAACTCCGGGTCCTCCGTGAGGAACGCGAAGCGCGCAAACAGAGATCCGTAGCACGCTACCAGCAGGTGGCAGGAGAACTGGACCGCATCGCACCCAAGGACAAGGCGCCCTCCCGCTCTACCCCGCCGTCTACTCCGGGCTTGATACCCACGCCCACGCCCCAAGTGACTCCCGCGCCCGCGCCGGCTCTGAATCTTGAGAGCAGGGCTCCCCTGGCCGATCGTCTCGTCACGGCGGAACGCGAGCCCAAACCGGTCGAGCCCTTCTCAACCGACATCGACTGGCGTGTTGCCCGTTCGCTGGTGGAGTACCGTGGGAGTGTGAGCGTTCTCGACGGAGAGCGGGTGCTGCATATCAACGGGAGACTCCTCCGTCGACAAGATGTGCTGAAGGTGATCTGCCACGGGACGGTCTACCGTTGGTTCATCGTCAAGGGAGATACCCATACGCTCGACCTGAAACGCCTGAACTCCTGCTCGATGTCCGGGTTGGCCGGCTCAGCAAGGTGAAGTAGCCGTCCCTATCCCCGCTTGCCAGAGATTGGTGGTGCCTGTCACGGCCTCGATCTCGCGTTCCAGCCTTGCCGCACGCCAGCCGCGCGCCTCGGCCATGACGGCGCCGCACGAACGAATGAGCGCCGGATCGGGTAGCCCGTTCGACCCCAGCCCAGTACGGCGGAAGAGCAGATCGCCGAGGGTCTGTGGCATTTCACTGTTGACGACGTGCCGGATCTCGCGAGCCAGGACGGCACTGCTTCCGTCAAGCAGCGGCCCGTGATCGCCGGATGCCAGGATCGCGTCAATTCCTGAGCCGTAGAATCTGAACAGCCGTTTGATGACCGGAAGCGGGGTACTCTCCCTGTATTTCTCTATGGTGGCCTCCCGGAACGCGGCAAGATCACCGACCACGTCTCCGGAAAGCGGCCGCAAGGAGGTAGACGAAGGAACCAACGGACAATTCAGCCTGGACATGGCGAGCGAGACAACATGCTGCGCGACGTCGCGTGCAGTGGTGTATTTGATCCCCTGCGCCGTCAACAAGCCTTCCACACCATCGGCGTTGCCGTGATCGATCACCCGGTAGTGCCGCATTAACGGGGGTTCCTTGCCCGCCTTGGCGGCATGGGCAGCAGGGATCACCCCTGCATGAGCCATCAGGATGTCATCACGCGTCAGTCCTACCCCCGGGTAGCAGCTATTGAGCGCTGCCAGGTAGGCGTCAATGTCCTCATCTGTCACCGCAGCACTGTCCACGGCTCCTTCGTGTGGTCGGTAGTACGTGCCCGCCATCACAACGCCGCGCCAGGGCACAAAGAAGAAGAGGCGTCCCCCCGACGGCGTGCCGGGGCCCGCCGTCAATCCGGCCGCCATGTCGCGCACCGGCCAACGCTTCAGGATCAGGTTGATTCCGAGTGCCAGGTGATGACACGGCGTCGAGAGCTTTACGCCGGCCGATTCCAGAAACTCGGAGGCCCATGGTCCGGCCGCATTGATCACCACGTCGGAACGGATGACGAAACTTTCACCCGTTAGCCGATCCTCGGATCGAATGCCCACCACGGCGCCCTCTTCAATCACCGGCTCACAGGCGCGCACGTAGTTGGCCACACTCGCGCCGGCATCACAGGCATCCAGCAACATCGAGATAACGATCCGTTCCGTGTCGTAACCGATGGCATCATGCCAGATGGCTCCCCCGGTTACTCCCCTGTCCGAGAGTGCCGGCAGGACCTGCAGGCAGCCGTCCCGCGACACGGTGCGGCAAGCGGCGATGCGACGCGCCGGGTCGAGACCACGATTGCGCCTGGCGCTAACAACATCGTTCAGGCCCGTCCCCAGTGACATAACAAGCCGGCTGCGCATCAACTTGGCCTGTGTTGGCATGATGCAGTTAAGCGGCTCAACCAGGTGCGGCGCCGTCCGCAGCCACGTGCTGCGCTCCCGAATCGACTCGAAAACGCGGGGCATATCGACCTGCTGCAGGTAGCGCAGACCGCCGTGCATGATCTTAAGACTGTTGGCAGAGGTGCCGGAACAGAAGTCGTTCTGCTCAATCAGAGCCGCACGCAGCCCCCGTGTGGCCGCCTCGCGCACAATGGCGGCGCCGTACACACCTCCGCCCACGACGAGGATGTCGAAACCTGTATCGCAGAGATGCTTAACGTTCCGTTCCATAACCAGAGGCTAACAGGCCGAAGCCGCCCTGCTCAAGCTTTGCGCCGCCCTCCGGCGAAACTATTTTTGCGTCGGCGCCTTCTTTGGCTTGATTTTTTGCACCGGAATGGCAAATTGATGAGCTTTCCGATCAGGTTATCAGGAAGCGGACAGGTTCGTAGCATGGATTTCAAGATCAAGAAGGGATTCGACGTTGGATTGGCAGGCAAGCCCGCCACGTCTATCACCGACCTGATTCCGTCCGATACCGTAGCCGTCTACCCCCTTGAATTTACCGGCATGAAGCAGCGCCTGCTGGTCGCCGAAGGTGACATCGTGAAGCATGGCGCGGCCTTGATGGAGGACAAAGCGCACGAGGCATTCAAGCTGCGCGCCCCGGCCGGCGGACAGGTCACCACCATTACGCGTGGTGCGCGCCGTTTCGTCGAACGGATCATCGTCAAGGTGGACGTCGAAGCCAAAGCCGAGCGCTTCAACGCCTACGCGCCCGATGCCATGCAGGGCGTAGATCGCCAGGCGATTATCGACCAACTCATCACCACCAGCTACCTTTCGCTGATCCGTCAGCGTCCGTTCTCGCACATGGCCGATCCGGCCGCCCAGCCGAAGTCGATCTTCGTCAATGCCATGAGCACGGCCCCCTTCCAGGCGGACGCCGAGGTCGTGACTGCATCCGACCCCGTTGCGTTCCAGGCCGGACTCGACTTGATGACACGACTCACCGAGGGCGACGTCCATCTCTGCATCGGGCCCAATGCCGGCGACACCTTAAAGGGGGCACAACGCGTCTCGATACATAGTTTTTCAGGCCCCCACCCTTCCGGAAACACCAGCGTCCACATCTCGCGCGTCGATCCAATGGTCCCGACGGATGTGATCTGGACCGTGAAGGCGGTCGACCTGGTCGGCATGGGACGTCTCTTCCTCGATGGAACCCTCCCGACATCGCGCGTCGTGGCACTCGGCGGCCCCAGCGTAAAGCCCGGGGACTGTGGCCATTACCGGATCCGTACGGGCGGCGACTTGAAGCCCCTGTTTGACACCTCGCTCAAGGATGGCGATATGCGTTTCATCGGCGGCGATGTGTTGGCCGGCTGCGAGATCGCCAGGGACAGCCACCTCGGCTTCCACCAGTCGGCTACGACCGTTATCCCGGCGCTCAAGGAGCGCTATTTCATGGGATGGACGATGCCCGGGCTGAAGAAAATGAGCTTCTCGCGACTGTTTGCATCCACTTGGCTGCCCGGGGAGCACGACGGGAGCCTTGGCACCAACCTGCACGGGGAGGAGCGCGCCCTGGTGCTGACCGGTCATTACGACAAGGTCATGCCGTTGAACATCATGGTCGATTTCCTTATCAGGGCGTGCCTCGCGGGTGATACGGATGAAGCCATCGCGTTGGGCATCCTTGAGACCGATCCGGAGGACTTCGCGCTCTGCGACGTGATATGCCCCAGCAAGATTGAAGTACAGGAGATCATCAGTGGCGGCCTGCGACTGATCGAGGAAGAGGGAATCTGATGAAGCTCATCCTCAAACTCCACGACAACATCCGTCACCTGTTCAAGGATGGCGCACTGTTCCATCGCGTCAGCCCGATCTTCGATGCAGCCGACACGTTTGCGTTCACCCCGGCCGAGGAAACGCATCGCGGAGCGCACGTGCGCGATGCGATCGACATCAAGCGCGTCATGGTGACAGTGATCTATGCGCTGCTGCCCTGTTTCCTTTTCGGCGTATGGAATGCGGGATACCAGTATAACATGGCGCATGCCGTGCCCGGTGCGGGGCTCGTGGACCACATTCTCCGCGGCCTGATCATCGTCATGCCGATTGTCTTTGTTTCGTACGCGGTCGGAGGCTTCTGGGAAGTGCTCTTCGCCTGTGTCCGCAAGCACCCCATCAACGAAGGACTGCTCGTCAGCGGCTTCCTATTCCCGCTGGTGCTCCCGCCGACGATCCCGCTGTGGCAGGTGGCCGTGGGCATCACGTTCGGCATTGTGATCGGCAAGGAGATCTTCGGGGGCACGGGCATGAATGTCGTGAACCCCGCCCTACTCTCCCGCGCCTTTATCTTCTTTGCCTATGCCAAGTCGATGACCGGCAATGTCTGGATTGCCTCGAAGGGCGATCACGTTGTCGATGCCGTCACCGGCGCGACGCCGCTTGGTGTTCTGTCGGCCATGCCTGAGGGCGCCACGGCAGCCGATGCCATCGCCTCCGGACAGGTCAGTTTTATGCAGATGTTCCTGGGTGTTATGCCCGGCAGCATCGGCGAAACCAGTACGTTGGCCTGCCTCATCGGCGCGGTCATGCTGCTCCTGGCGGGAGTGGCTTCGTGGCGCATTATTCTGGGCTGCGTAATCGGACTGCTTTCGACTGCGACGCTGGCGAACATCTTCGGCAGCTCCCCGATGGCCCAGATCCCCCCCCACTTCCACCTCGTGGCGGGCGGATTCGCTTTTGGCGCCATATTCATGGCAACGGACCCCGTTTCGGCCGCGGCCACTAAGGCAGGTAAGTGGATCTACGGTTTCCTGATCGGGATGCTGGTGATCATCGTGCGTGTGCTCAACGCGGGCTTCCCGGAGGGCGTGATGCTATCGATTCTCTTCATGAACCTGATGGCGCCGCTTATCGATAGTTTCGTGGTGGATCACCACATCCGGAGGAGGCGTAAACGTGCGTGATCAAGTCAAGGTAATCGGCTTTGCCACGGTGGTCTGCCTCATCTGCAGCATACTGCTGGCCGTCGTATCGACCGGTCTCGCCCCGCGCCAGGCCCGGAACAAGGCCAACGATGTGAAGAGCAAGGTTCTACAGGTCTTCGGCGTACCCGTAACGGATGAGAAGGGCAAAATCTCCGTTACACCGGAAGAGCTGGACCAGATGTTTGCCGAGAGGATCAAGGGCATCGTTCTCGACGGCGAAGGCAACCTGGCGGCCGATCGCACAGTCGAGTCGCTCACATCCCAGGAAATCAACGCCCGCGATAAGGCGACGGGTCTCAAGCCGTTTTACCCGTTCTATACGTATGAAGATCCCGATAGCGGAGCCAAGCAGTACGCGATCCACGTCAGCGGCAAGGGGCTCTGGTCGACGGTGAAGGCATTCATGGCCCTGAAAGGCGATCTCTCCACCATCGCAGGTATTGTGTTCTACGAGCACCAGGAGACCCCCGGCCTGGGCGGTGAAGTGGAGAAGCCGTTCTTCCAGGATAGCTTCAAGGGCAAGAAGTGGAAGGCCAACGGCGAGGTGCAGACGTTCCGGATCACCAAGCCCGGTGCCGCCGACAACGACCACTGCGTGGACGGCATCACGGCCGCGACCATGACGTGCCGTGGTGTTGAGTCGTTCCTGAACGCCGACTACGCCGTCTACCACCGCTATTTCGAACAACTTGAGGCAACGCACTGATGGCCAAGCTACGCAAGATCGTTACGGATCCGCTGGCGGACAACAATCCCGTCACCTGGCAGGTGCTGGGCGTCTGCTCGGCGTTGGCCGTGACCACGCAGGTCTCCACGGCCATGGTCATGAGCATCGCGCTCACGGCGGTGCTGTGCGGCTCCAACGTGGTGATCTCGCTGCTCCGCAACATGATCCCCAACAAGATTCGCATGATCGTGGAGCTGTGCGTGATCGCGACGCTGGTTATCCTGGCCGACCAGATTCTGCGCGCCTTTGTCTATGACATCAGCAAGCAGTTGAGCGTGTTTGTCGGCCTGATCATCACGAACTGTATCGTCATGGGTCGCGCGGAGGCCTACGCCCTGCAGAATCCCCCCTTCAAGTCATTCCTGGACGGCATCGGCAACGGGTTGGGCTACAGTGTGATCCTGGTTGCGGTGGCCTCGTTCCGCGAGCTGCTTGGCAGTGGAAGCTGGTTTGGCATCCAGATACTGGATCCGGCCTGGTACGTCGGTAATACGCTGATGCTGCTGCCGCCGGGCGCGTTTGTGATTATCGGTCTGCTGATCTGGTTCCAGCGCACGATCATCTCCAAAACGCTGAGAGAGGAGGACTGATCATGGGTCTGCTCAACTTAGCCATCGAGTCCATCTTCATTCAGAACATCCTGCTCTCCCTCTTCCTGGGAATGTGCTCCTACCTGGCGCAATCCAAGAAGATGGAGTCTGCCAAGGGCCTCGGCATGGCCGTCATCATGGTGCTGACGATCGCCACGCCGCTGAACTGGCTGATTCGCCGCTTCCTACTGGAGTCAGGCGCGCTGGCCTGGACCGGCGTCGATGCACTGGCCAACCTGGATCTCTCGTTCCTGACGTTCATCTGTTTTATCGCCGTGATTGCGTCGCTGGTACAGATCGTCGAGATGGTTGTGGACCGGTTCTTCCCGGTGCTCTACAACAGCCTCGGCATCTTCCTGCCGCTGATCACGGTGAACTGCGCCATCCTCGGGGCCTCCCTCTTCATGGTGGAGCGTCAGTACACACTGGTCGAGTCAGTTGTCTATGGCGCTTCTTCGGGAGTGGGCTGGGCCCTCGCCATTATGTCGCTGGCCGCCATCCGCAAGAAGATCCGCTACTCGAATGTCCCGGAGGGGCTGCGCGGGCTCGGCATGGCCTTCATTATCACCGGGCTGATGGCCATCGGGTTTCTCTGTTTCTCGGGCATCACTTTAGGGAATTAGTTTCATGGTGCTGTTTGTCATAGCAAGTGCAGCGGTATTCACCGGCGTGATTGTGCTGCTCGTGATTCTGCTGTCGGCCATCTCGGCCAAGCTTTCCCCGGGTGGCGAGGTGAAGATTGATGTCAACGACGGCAAGAAGTCCGTTACCGTGACACCGGGGCAGTCCCTCCTCTCCGCCCTCGTGGGTGCCCACGTCTTCGTTCCCTCCGCCTGTGGCGGCGGCGGAACCTGCGGGATGTGCAAGTGCAAGGTCACCAAGGGTGGCGGCGACATTCTTGCTACGGAGCTCGGATTCATCAAGAAGCCCGATCGCCGCGAGGGCGTGCGCCTGGCGTGCCAGGTCAAGCTTCGCGAGGACACCGAGATTGAGGTGCCGGAAGAGGTGCTGGACGTCAAAAAATGGGAGTGCACGGTTGCCTCCAACGACAACGTCGCTACGTTCATCAAGGAGTTCGTTGTCGAGCTACCCGAGGGCGAGAACCTCGATTTCCAGGCCGGCGGCTATATCCAGATCGATATCCCGCAGTACAAGCTCAACTTCACCGAGTTCGACGTGGCCGATGCGTACCGGGGCGACTGGAACCATTTCAACTTCTTCAATCTCCATGCCGAGAACGACGAGGATTGCTACCGGGCCTATTCCATGGCCAACCACCCGGCCGAGGGCAACCGCGTCATGCTGAACGTCCGCATTGCCTTCCCGCCGCGCGGGATGGACGTTCCGCCGGGCATCGCGTCCTCCTACATTTTCAACTGCAAGCCGGGCGACAAGGTGATGGTCAGCGGCCCCTACGGCGAGTTCTTCATGAAGGACACCGACCGCGAGATCGTCTTCGTGGGTGGCGGTGCCGGCATGGCCCCGATGCGCAGCCACATTTTCGATCTTTTCCACACGCGCAAGACCAGCCGCACGGCCACTTTCTGGTACGGTGCCCGATCCAAGCGCGAGATCTTCTACGAAGAGGATTTCCGGGAGATCGAGGAGGAGTTCGACAACTTCAAGTTCCACATTGCACTGAGCGAACCGCAGCCCGAGGATGACTGGCATGGGTACGTCGGGTTCATTCACCAGGTGCTGCTGGACAACTACCTGGACCACCACGCCGATCCCACCGAGATCGAATACTACCTCTGTGGTCCGCCCCTCATGCTCAGCGCGATGCAGAAGATGCTCTACGACCTGGGGGTCGAGGAGGACATGATCGCGTTCGATGACTTTGGCTGAGACATGCTTCAGGAGTTGCGGCTGAAGCGGCCCATCGTGGCCGCCATCGAGGGACCAGCCAGACCGGAGGTGTCATCCTCATCACAGATATTGAGTTGCTTCTTCGAGCAGGCATCGCAACCGATCGGCTCATCGTCCGGCCCCGCGTGTCCGCCACATCCGCCGCGCAGCACTTTGCCGCGCAGGATGAGCCCCACAGCCATCGCCGCAATGGCCAGCCCGAAGATCACGACAGCACAAGCGATTGCCATAATGGTCTGCATGGGGTAACGTATCCTTAGCTGATCAAGGGAGAACAATATGAAGATAGCAGAAGACTTGGTCCGAGACAAGAATCGCGACATGGTGACGACACCCGCCACTACCACGATTGCCGAGGCCGTCGCACTGATGAAGCGCGAGAATGTCGGATGCCTGCTCGTCACAGAGAATGATGACATTGTCGGCATATGGACCGAGCGCGACCTGGCGCAAGACGTGGCCTCCGACGGCTTCGCCATCGAGTCCGTTACGATCGGCTCCTACATGAGTCAACCACTCATTGCCTGCGAGTGGAGCGATTCGGTTTATAGCCTGGTTGACAAGTTCCTTGGTCTGCGCGTGCGTCACCTCCTCGTACAGAAGAGCGGAGCCTACATCGGGCTCATCTCCGCCGGCGACGTCATGCGGGCCTCAATCCATGAAAAGGATCGTGAGCTATCCGAGGCCAATGCCAGCATGAGCTGGGACTATTACGAAGAGTGGAAACGCGGGTAGGGCGTAGGTCAAGTGGCAGACAAAGACACAACCATAATAAGGACGACGATTGCGGAGGCCTTGGGGCAGACGTCCGTCCGCGAGGAGTTCGAGCGTTTTGGCGCCTCCGTTGATGGCGGCAAGATGCTGCGTGGTCGACTGGTTCTCCAGATCGGCTCCTCAAACGGAACTGCCGAGACGTCGCTTTGTCGCCTGGCCGCGGCCGTGGAACTGCTGCATGGCGCCAGTCTCCTGCATGACGACGTGGTCGATGGCGGCACCGAGCGACGCCACGCACCCGCACTCTGGGTATCCGAAGGTACCAAGGCAGCGGTCCTGATCGGAGATCTCATGCTCAGCGTGGCGCTCACACTTGTCGAGAAGGAGGGCGCGCAACATCTGGCCGTGCTGATGAGGGCGCTTCGCGAAATGTGCGACGCCGAGGCCGAGCAGGAATTCTCCCGCAATGCACACCTCGATTCGTGGGATGACTGCGTGCGCATTGCCCAGCACAAGACCGGTTCCCTCTTCGGGTTTGCGGCCGCATGTGCCGGCGGCAGGGACACGGACCTCGCTGATGCACTTGAGCAGGCCGGGCGCGATCTGGGCACGGCGTACCAGCTTGCCGACGACATGCTCGATGCACACGTCGACCCCGCACTCGCCGGCAAGAGCCTTGGCACTGATGCCGCGACCGGAAAACTTACCGCGGTGGGCGCATCGGTGGTGGCCGGCATCAATCCCTCTATCGTGATTGCCGGGCTTCTTGACTCCGCCGAGGCGTCCCTCTCCGACTGGCCGGACGTGCAGGCGCGGTGGCGTGACTATGTGGCCACGACAATCCAGCCCCTGGTCGACCAGTTTACCAGTGTCCAGGCGCAGGCCTGACTACGGCCGCAGCGGCGGCGGCAAGGCGAACGTCACGGATTCCTCGGCCACAGGCGACAAACTCACCGGGTCAAAGCCCTGCACTGCAAGTGCGGCCATCACTTCCTCCAGGAAAGACTCCGGAGTGGATGCGCCGGCGGTGACCCCCACCCTACTCACGCCATCAAAGTCCATGGATGTCAGCGTTTCCAGATCCGGCAGCAGTTCGGCGCGCGTTCCACTCTTTCGCGCCACCTCAACCAGTCGATTCGTATTCGCGCTGTTGCGCGCTCCCAACACCAGCACAAGCTCGACCTCTTCCGCGAGCTGGCGTACCGCTTCCTGGCGATTCGTTGTCGCATAACAGATGTCGCTCGTGGACGGTGTCTTGAGAGTTGGAAAGCGCTCGCGCAGCACGTCGAGAACGAGGCCTGCTTCCGACTGGCTCAGCGTTGTCTGCATCAGAACAGCGACACGAGACGGATCCGGGACGTCGACTACGCGCGCCTCGTCGGAATCCTGGACCACGATCACATGATCCGGCGCCTCGCCGGCCACCCCAACGACTTCCTCGTGGCCGCGCTTTCCGATCAGTACGATCGTGTGCGCATCCCGGGCAAACTGCCTCACCTCCGCATGCACCTTGGCCACGAAGGGGCACGTCGCATCGATCACGGTCAATCCGCGCTGACGCGCATCATCGCGGAGCTGAGGGGTCACCCCGTGAGCGCTGAACAGTACGACACCCCCACGCGGCACCTCATCGAGATCGAGAACAAAGACCACGCCCTTCTCCGTAAGACGGTCAACCACCTGCCGGTTATGCACGATCTCGTTGTAACAGTAGATCGGAGGAGGAAACCTGAGCAGTGCCGCCTCAACCGCATCCACCGCCCGTCGAACCCCCGCACAGAACCCTCGGGGAAATGCGACCATGGCCTGTTTGGTTGATACATGATCTGCTGCATTCATGGAAAGGAGTCTACGGGCAAGCCGTCCTGACACGCAAGTTGTGGTTTGCGTTGATCCGCCTGCGCTGCAAGTGAAGAAATTGGTCGGGGCGGCGAGATTTGAACTCGCGACCTTTTGACCCCCAGTCAAACGCGCTACCAGGCTGCGCTACGCCCCGTACAACTTCTCTCACTGCAAAGTGATCGGGGGAACCTATCAGGATGAGGAACCAAGGTCAAGCCGCCGAGTATGCGGTTTGCTTTTAAGCGCTGGGACAAAGAGAGACACCTTGCATTGTCTCGCGCGATTTCAGATAGTGCTGCCCAACGAAACCGCACAACTGTGGAGGAATCATGACACGCATCGCAACCTTGTTCGCCCTCTTACTTGCCATCTCTCTCGCGACCGGTGCTTCGGCTGCCGAGGCGCCCTCCGCGCCGTCGACGAATACCGAAGCCGTTGTGGTAGCCGCTCCGGCTCCTCCGGCCCCTCCCGCAATGCCAAAACCCAGTCCCGAAGCGAAGCGGACCAAGGGACTGGCTGAGAAACAGGCATTGCTGAAGGCCGAGTATGACCTGCGTGCGGAGGAGCTGAAGAGCGAACTGGCGGACCTTCTTCTTGAAAAGCAGCGCTTGGACGTCGAAATGGGAGTCGCAGACGCGCGGCGCAAGAAACAATTCGCCGAAGAGAAGGCACAGGTCGACGTGCTCGCGCTAAAAGTGAAGGCAGCTGAAAGCGAGATGAAGGTAGCGCTTGGCGAACTACGGGCCGAGAAAGAGAAGTTGACCATGACGATGGCACTTCGCGAAGAGCGCAACAAGGAGGCAGCACTTGACGCGCGGGAAGAGATGGCTCGCATCAAGCTTGAGATGGAGAAGAAGGACGTACTGCAGGCCCAGGAGCTTCATGCCCTGCAGGTACGCCACAAGGCGCTGACAGCGCAGAATCTGCTGGCCGCCGAAGAGAACAAGACGGCACTGGCCGAGCTGGCCGCGCAGAACGAGCGTTTGACCATTGAGATGGCGCATGCCCAGAAACTGCACGAGAAGAAGGCCCAGGAGTTGAACACCGAGATCGCCTTGATGGGGCTTCAGAACAGTAAGGCCCAGCAGGAGCAGGCCCGCCGCGAAAACGAGCACACCGCCGCCATGACATCCCTGAAGCACGAGCTGGCCGAAGTGCAGACCGCCATGACCCTGCGCGAGACCCGCGACGCCTATCGCAACACGGTCGACCGCGACATCCTCTGTCCGACCGAGCCGTTCAAGGACGGCGTGCTCACCATCAGCGACCGCCGCATCCAGCTGAACGGCGTGATCATGGAAGGTACGGCCGACTACGTGACCGAACGCATTCACTACTTCAACAACCAGTCAGCCACGGACCCCATTTTCATCATTATAGACCGTAACCCGGGTGGGTCGGTCATGGAGGGGTATCGCATCATTAGGGCGATGGACGCCAGCAAGGCGCCGATTCATGTTGTCGTAAAATCGTTCGCCGCCAGTATGGCCGCAACCATCGCGACGGCCGCCGAGCAGTCCTACGCCTACCCCAACGCCATCCTCCTGCACCACCAGCCCAGCGGCATCTCCTGGGGTAACCTGACCCAGCAGGACGAGCAGATGGTGATTTTCAAGGAGTGGGCGCGCCGCCTGCACGCGACTGTCGCAGAGAAGATGGGGCTGTCGATGGACGAATTCTACAAACGCATGTACGAGAAGAACTCTGATGGCGATTGGCAGGAGTTTGCCGATCAGGCGCAGAAGTTGCGTTGGGTCGACCACGTCGTGGAAGAAATCCGCGAAGAGGGCATCGTCAAGAAGCCGGAAGGCGAACAGCCCCAGCCCATCTGGTGGTTCTTTATGAAGGACCAGGCCACCCCCCCGGACCCCAAGAACAACTACGTACTCCTGCCGCGCCTGAAGCCGTTCGACTACTACTTCGTCTACAACCCCGACGGGTACTATCGCTGGACTCAGTGACGGACGAGTTGCACAAAAGCGGGGTCGGGACGAAGCACCTTGCCTCCAGGTGACATGCAGACGTGCTCGGTGTAGCCTTCAACCAGTAGGTCTTCGTCGGCCGGCTGCGGATCGGTACCCGATTCTACGCGCCACACCTTGTAGTTCAACCGGAACCGCACCCCTTTGAAGGGCGGAAAGTCCACGTCGACCGCCAGAAGGTCCTCGTAATGCGCGGGCTGTCGGTACTCGCAGTGCGCAGCCATAACCGGCAGCAGCACCCCCCGCTCCTCCAACACGGAATAGGGCGTGCCGGAATCGCGCAGCATCCCTGTTCGCGCCATCTCGAAGTAGACCAGGTAGTTCGCATAGTAGACGAACTTCATCTGGTCCACGTGCGCGTACGGAACACGGATCAGGTGGCGATAGCAACCTTGCTTGTCCAATGTGATCTCCCTTGTACCAGCGGCCCGTTCGGAGAGCGGGCTCTACCTAGCCCTGGGGCGTTGTATATCAGTTTGTTAAGCTCTGGATCGGCGCTGGAATATGCCCCCCTCGGTTCACGAAAGTCTCGGCACCGGTGGGCGACACGACATTGCAGATCGTACCGGATCCAAACAAGCCGCCAAAATCGATCCGGTCGCCTACCTTACCGCCCGGGACGGGAATCACTCGAACGGCCGTCGTCTTGCGATTGATAATGCCGATCGCGGCCTCGTCCATGATGAGTCCTGCGATCGTCTCGGATTTCGTATCGCCCGGAAGCATCAGCATGTCCAGTCCCACGGAACAGACCGCCGTCATGGCCTCGAGCTTCTCAATTGTGAGCGTACCGGCCTCCATGGCCTCGGCAAGGGCATGATCCTCCATCACGGGAATGAAGGCGCCGGAGAGTCCGCCAACCGAGCTCGACGCAAACGCCCCACCCTTCTTGACCGCGTCATTCAGCAATGCCACCGCGGCTGTCGTTCCGGGCGCTCCGAGCTTCGCGATTCCCATGGCCTGGTAGATCTCACCCACGCTGTCGCCAACCCGCGGGGTCGGCGCCAGCGAGAGATCCAGCACGCCAAACTGTATTCCTAAACGCTCCGCGACCTCGCGGCCGACCAACTCCCCAACCCGCGTCACACGAAAGGCCGTGTGCTTAATCTCTTCGGCGAGATCGTCGAGCGTGCAGTCAGGACGCTCCTCCAACGCCCTGTCAACCGCCTGCTTGACCACACCGGGTCCGCTGACCCCCACGTTGATCACGCACTCCGGCTCACCGGGCCCCAGGAATGCGCCCGCCATAAAGGGGTTGTCCTCGGGAATATTCGCAAATACCACAAGCTTGGCAGCGCCAAAACCATGCTGATCCTTTGTGGCATCAGCCAGGCGAAGGATCTGACGTCCCAGCATACGAATGGCGTCCACATTCATGCCGGCTTTCGTGCTGCCCACGTTCACCGAGCCACAGACGCGCGAGGTCTGCGCAAGCACTTCGGGCAATGATTCCAGGACCGTCTGCTTCCCGGAGGTAAACCCCTTCTGAACCAGGGCCGTGAACCCGCCAATCAGGTCGACCTTTACGGCCTCCGCGGCGCGATCCATGGCCTGTGCCAGGGCGAGGGCATCGGCGCGGTTCCGACCTTCCAGGAGCAGGCTGGCGGGTGAGACAGCCAAGCGTTTGTTGACAATCTGGAGGCCGTAGCGGGTCGATATCTGGTCGCAGATCCGCACCAGGTTGGCCGCCTTCGTGGTGATCTTCCGGTAGACCGCCTCGGCCGTTTCGTCCATTCCCGTACGTATGCAATCACCGAGATGAATCCCCATTGTAACGGTCCGTACATCGAGATGCTCCTCCTGGAGCATGCGAATCGTCGCTAAAACATCTGAAGCCTTATACATGCTGCGCCCCCCTCAATAGCGGCCGCACGGCACCAACCTTGTTGGTTACCAGGAAGATGTTCTCGTGCTGAATGCCGCAGGTGAATCCAAACACGGCCACCACCTCCTGCAAGCCGTCCTGTACCTGTTTGATATCGAGCAGGTCAGGCACCGTTACCTCGCCGAGATGCGTCGCACGCGGTCCGTCCGCATAAACGGTCCATCCCTCAACATTCACGCCCTGATTCGCGAGGAAGTTCGTGACCGCCTTCAGAATGCCCACAGTCCGTTTTCCGTTCAGGGTCACGAGGTAGCGTGAGCCTTGGACGGTTGGCGGCCGGTTCTCCGGCACGTCGTATGCCCGGATCACAACATCGGCTTTCTCATCATCCAGCGCGTCCTGCACGGCGGACCGCAACGCCTCCTCGCTGCAAGGTCCCGCGAACGTAACGGTCAGGATGAGGGCGAAGTAGCCATCCAGCACCGTCTGGCTGATGCCGTCCATGTCGCCACCAAGATCGGCCAGCGCGGCGCTAACGCCGCGCAGAATCCCCACCTTGTCTTTCACGAGCACCGATACGACATACCGGCAAGAGGCTTTCTCTGTCACACTGTTCATGCGCATGCTTATACTTGATCCTATGCAGCACGTGAAGCCAAATGGCAAAACTTGACATCCGAGCCACCACGCATGATCATCAACAGGCATATGAGTGACTCACAAGCCTCCATACCTGCAACGGCGCGTCCGCAACCCATAGACCGTCTCGTGTCTCTGCCGGCCGCCGCCTGCCCGGCATTCAACGAACACCTGGCAGGGCGTTTTCGCAATACGTTTGTAACCTCGGATCCCCCGGGCGCCCAACTCGGATCCGGTGGCGGAACGGCGCATCTCCTGACCGCTGCCTGGCAGGACAAGCAGACCGACGCCGGGTTCACAGACTGGCTGCGGGACACGCGCAAACTCATCATCCACGGCAGCGGCCAGAGCAGACGCCTGCCGGGCTATGCCGCCTCCGGCAAGCCGCTCA
>JADHWE010000045.1 GCA_016783675.1 Kiritimatiellia bacterium | reverse complement strand
GGCGCTACAATCTCCTGATGTGTATGTTAGAGTTGATGGTCTATCCAAAGGAGAGTCGTTATGAGTGTTCCGGAAGAGTTTTTGGGTGTGGCGATGGATTTGGCGGGGAGTGTTGACTACTCCAGTGGAAGTATTGTCAGTAAGACACTGCTCAACAAGAAGACCGGGACGCTTACACTATTTGCGTTCGATGCCGGCCAGGGCCTGAGCGAGCACACCTCGCCCTACGATGCCACGGTGTATGTGCTGGATGGTGAAGGCACCATCACGATCGATGGCGAGATCAAGAAGGTCCAGACCGGCCAGATGATGATCATGCCCGCCAACATCCCGCACGACGTCCAAGCCGAAACCCCCTTCAAAATGCTCCTCATCATGATTAGATAGGGGGGGCTCCGACCAGGGGGAAGGCCACTTGGCTGGACCGGTTCGGGATACCTGACCGCTAAGGCCTGCGTGACCTTCCCCCTGGCCTCCGCTTTGGGTAAGCGGTGTACAGACTCCTTCGTCGATGCGTCGACTACCTACAGCGGAGGAGCAGGGGTGCCCTCTGAGGCCTAGCAGGCCGAGCGACCTCGTCCTCCGTAGCTTCAGCGAAGGAGGAAGCGAGGCAGTGCTCCAGCCCAGAGGGCACCTCTGCTCCGGAGCTACCGACTTCGCTTCACTCCTAGGCGGGGGCAGAACTCGGGGATGACGCATGTGGAGCAGTGTGGGCCTGTGGGGGTGCAGAGGGTCTGGCCGTAGGAGACCAGGTAGGAGTTCCAGGTCTTCCAGTAGCGCTTGGGCAGAATCTCGCGCAGCTTCATCTCGGTTTCGAGCGGGGTCTTCGTCTTCAGCAGTCCCAAGCGATTGCAGATGCGGTGGACATGCACGTCCACACAGATCGCCGGCTTGTCGAATGCCATGGCAACCACCAGGTTGGCGGTCTTGCGTCCCACGCCGGGTAGCTGGCAGAGCCCATCGATCGTGTCGGGGATCACGCCGCCGAATTCCCGGTCGAGCACGGCCGGCAGCTCCTTCAGGTGCTTGGCCTTGGTGCGGAAGAACCCGATCGGGTGGATCAGCTTCTCTAGCTGCTTCACGGTGAAGGCGTCGAAGTCATGCGGCTTCTTCACCACCTTGAAGAGTCGTCCACACACCACGCTCGTCGTCTCATCCTTCGTGCGCGCGCTGAGGATCGTGGCCACGAGAATGCAGAAGGGGTCCTGCGTCTTGACCTTGATCAGGTCGACGATCGGCGCCTTCTTGGAGTGGTACTCCTTCTTCAGGCGTCGATTAACCGTTGAAAAGTCATCCGGTGTCATGGCTAACACCCTTCGGGGCGAGGTTTTCTGCTTTCGTATCCAACAGGGCTGCCTATAGTATCGGCGCATCAGATTTTGACGAGGGAAAATGAAAAAAGAGAACTTCTATATCACGACGCCGATCTACTACGTGAACGACAAGCCGCATATCGGGCATGCGTACACGACAATACTGGCGGACGTATTGGCGCGCTATCACCGCCTGATCAATGTGCCGACCTGGTTCCTGACCGGGACGGACGAGCATGGCCAGAAGGTCCAGCGCGCCGCCGAAGCCGCCGGGATGTCGCCTAAGCAGCAGGCGGACGAGACCGTTGTGCGTTTCCGTGAGCTGTGGCAGAAGTTGGAGATCACGAACGACGACTTTATCCGCACAACCGAACCGCGCCACCAGGAGGTGGTACGGAAGATCCTGCAGGATCTGTACGATCGCGACGAGATCTACCGCGCTGAGTTTGAGGGGTGGTACTGCGTCACCTGTGAGCGTTTCTACACGGAAAAGGATCTCGTGGATGGCAACTGCCCCGAGCCGGGCTGCGGCCGACCGGTTGAGCGCATCACCGAGCCGAACTACTTCTTCCGGATGAGCAAGTACCAGCAGTGGTTGATCGACTATATCGAGGCCAATCCCAAATTCATCCAGCCCGATTTCCGCCGCAACGAGACACTCGGCTTCCTGCGCAAGGAGCTGACGGACCTCTGTATCTCGCGTCCGAAGAGCCGGATGGGGTGGGGCATCGAGCTTCCGTTTGACGCGGACTTTGTCACGTATGTCTGGTTCGATGCGCTGGTGAACTATATCAGTGCGGCGGGCTACCTCTCTGACGATGACCGGTTCAACTCACTCTGGCCCGCCTCCTACCACCTGATCGGCAAGGACATCCTGACCACGCACACGGTCTATTGGCCCACCATGCTCAAGGCCATGAACGTGCCGATGCCGGAAACGATCTTTGCACACGGGTGGTGGCTGATCGGACGCGATAAGATGAGCAAGACCGCCGGCAACGTCGTGAACCCGATGGAGTTTGTGGACAAGCATGGGGTTGATCCGTTTCGCTATTTCCTGATCACCGAGATGTCGCTGGGACAGGACGCGTCCTTTACAGAGGAGGCGTTCATCCGACGCTACAACACGGACCTGGCCAACGACCTGGGCAACATGCTGAGTCGTGTGACGAAATTGATCGGCAGCTATTTCGACGGAAAGATCCCTGCGCCGCAGGAAGAGGGTGAGGCGGAAGCCAAGCTGCGCGATACCACCCTGAAAGCGGCGGAAGAGCTGGTGGCATCGGTCGACCGTATGCGGCCCGACCAGGGCCTCAACGGCATGGCGGCCGTCGTGCGCGAGGCCAATCGCTACATGGAGGTGCGCCAGCCCTGGACGCTCGCGAAGTCGGACGACACACGGGCCGACGCGGGGATGGTGCTGTACTATGCCGCCGAAGCGCTGCGCATTGTTAGCGGCATGCTCTACCCGGTGATGCCGGGCAAGATGACGGAGCTGCGTCGCGCTCTCGGTCTGCCCGATGGTGACCCGGTGTTTGCCGACCTGCACGAGTGGGGAAGGCTTGAGCCCGGAACGCCGATCCAGAAGATGAAGATCTTGTTCCCTCGTATCCAGGTGCCCAAAGTGAAAGAGGCGGCGCCGGAAGAAGAGAAGGCAAAGCCCAAGCAGAAGGAGGCCCCGGTGGGAATCGTACAGATTGAATATGCTGACTTTGCCAAGCTGTCACTGCGGACAGCGCGTGTTCTTGAAGCGGAGAAAGTGGAGGGCGCGGACAAGCTGCTGCGACTGCAGATCGATCTCGGCGACGAGCAGCGCCAGATCGTAGCGGGGATTGCCCTGCACTACGAACCGGACGCCCTGGTCGGGATGAACATCGTCGTGGTGGCCAATCTGAAGCCGGCCTGCATCCGCAAGATCGAATCGAACGGAATGCTGCTGGCCGCGACATCCGGTGACCAGCTCCGGTTGATCACCGTGGACGGCGATATGCCGCTTGGTAGCTCGGTGGGGTGAGTCGATGATTGAGAATGTACTCTTGCTGGTTCTGTCTGTCGGCACGATCGTGGTGATGACGCTGATCCTGAGTTGGTTTTTCCGCCGTCTCTCGCGGATTGAGGATGAACACTGGGCTGAGATGGCCGGTGAGAGCACGCCGCGTTGGGCCCGTTTCCTGGTAGGCAAGAAGGAGGTCGGCAAGGCAGCCAAGGCGGACGCAGCGGCCGAAGAGACGGAGAGTGGGTGACCATGACAGCGGATCGCCAGAGTATCCGCACACGCCTTGAACAGATCGAGGTGCTTCCGGGACGTCCCCTTGAAAACCTGGCCGTGATGCGCACGCGGGTCGAGGCGGCGCGGGCGGACGGCATAGACCTGGTCGTGTTTCCCGAGATGGCGGTTCCCGGCTACCTCCTGGGGGACGAGTGGGAACGCGAGTCTTTCCTGCATGAATGCGCGGCCTGCGGCGAGGAGCTCCGGGCGGCATCGGACGGCATTGTCGTCGTCTTCGGGAATGTCGCCCTCGACCCATCTCGTCGCAACGAGGACGGACGCATTCGCAAGTACAATGCGGCGTTTGTGGCCCAGGATGGGGTGTTCATCGGCCCCGCGGGCTCCAATTACCCCTTCGTGATCAAGGCGCTGCTGCCCAACTACCGTGAATTCGATGATAGCCGTCACTTCTTCGACCTGCGGAAGCTGGCGATGGAAGAAGGCGCGTCCCTCGATACGCTGATCACGCCGGTCCCCACGCGCGTGGGGAACCTGGGATGCCTGATCTGCGAGGATGCCTGGGATGCCGACTATGCGCTCTCTCCGCTGGATGCGTTGGCAGCCAACGGCGCGGACATCTTTCTCAACATCAGCGCCTCGCCCTACACGCTGAACAAGAATCACAAGCGCAACCGCGTGTTTGCCGCGCACGCGGAACGACTGAAGCGGCCGCTGGTCTACGTGAACAAGGTGGGCGTCCAGAACAACGGGAAAACGGTCTTCACGTTTGAAGGCGAGTCCTGTGTCTACGATGCCCATGGACACCATACCGACTGTGGTGCGCCGTTTGAAGCAGCGGCGCTGACGATTGATATTCCCCTCGATCCGGCCGCCACGTTCGGGGACCCGCTCGAGCTGCAGGAGGATTCGATCGATGAACTGCGCCTTGCTCTCGAGTTCGGCATGCGACGCTTCATGGAAAGTTGCGGTGTTGAACGTATCGTGGTCGGAGCGTCTGGTGGGATTGATTCAGCCGTAACGGCAGCGCTCTGTAGTCGTATCCTCCTGCCCGAACGGTTGCTGCTGGTGAACATGCCCAGCCGCTATAGCTCGGACACGACCCGCAGCCTTGCACGCGAGCTGGCCGGGAACCTGGGATGTCTCTATGTGGACATCCCGATTGAAGACAGCGTGGCAACCACCACGCGGCAGATTGACGGGCTCAAGGCTGGCAGCCTGGACGGCGTCATCGAGGAGGAACTGAAGCTGTCTCCGTTTATGCTGGAGAACGTGCAGGCACGCGATCGCTCGTCGCGCATCCTCGCTGCCGTGGCATCGGCCTTCGGTGGCGTCTTCACCTGCAATGCCAATAAGTCCGAGGCGACAGTTGGCTACACCACGCTTTACGGCGACCTGGGCGGCTTCATAGCCTGCCTCGCCGACCTGTGGAAGGGCGAAGTGTACGAACTCGCGAAGCACCTGAACGCGATCAGCCCAACCCCGGTCATCCCGCAGGGCTCGATCGATGTGGTCCCGTCGGCGGAGCTGAGTGCGGACCAGGCGGTTGATGAACAGAAGGGCGACCCGCTTATCTATCCCTATCACGATCGGTTGTTCGCGAGCTGGGTAGAGTGGTGGAACCGTGCCACGCCGGAGGAAAACCTGCGCTGGTACGCCGATGGCGTGCTGGAGGAGAAGATAGGGTACGAAGGGCATGTGGCGGAGCTGTTTCCCGATGCCGACGCCTTCATTGCCGATCTCGAACGCTGGTGGAATCTCTACCAGGGCATGGGCATCGCCAAGCGCATCCAGGCACCGCCCATCCTGGGCGTCAAACGGCGCGCCTTCGGATTCGATCACCGCGAATCCCAGATCGGGCCGCGCTACACCCGCGCGTACGAGGAGTTGAAGGCGAAGCTGCTGGGGGCGTAAGTGGTGGCACCTGTTCGGCTCGCCCGGAGAGCTCGCCCTACCTTGCCCAGGGCGGCTCTACAGTGAGGGCGGGGTAGGGCGAGCCGTCCCGGCGAGCCGCGGTAGCATCCTGAGCACGACTCGCCCAACAATCTCCAGGCTCTCCGCACTCAACTTATCCATCGTGTCGGCGTCCGTGTGCCAGTAGTCGTTCAGTCCGGGCGCGGAGCCGAACTCGAAGTCGATCAGGTCAATGGCCGGAATGCCGCGTTCGAGGAAGGGCACGTGATCGTCGAGGACGGATCCTCGCGAGATGCCAAACTGTGAACGAACGCCCTCCGCTTCCGCCGCTTTGAAGGCAATCTGAAGCAGGTCATGCGTGGTGTTGGGCGGGATGCGTATATCGAGGTCCTTGTCGCCGATCATATCCAGGACGATCACTCCGCTCACCTTGTCCTGTTGTCCTGACGAGACAATCAGGTCGGCAAGATGGCGGCTGCCGTGTAAGCCGTCGTTCGGGCCGTAGTTGTGACGGGCCTCTTCACCATCGACAAACGCCAGCACGACCGGCGGCAACGTCGGGGCTCTCGCGGCGATAAGACCGGCAAGATGGAGCAGCAGGCCGGTGCTCGACCCGGAGTCATTTGCTCCGACGAAGCGGCCCGAGATGCCCGCCTTCGTGTCGTAGTGCGAGAGCAGGATGACCACGGGGCTCTCGGCGTTTCCCAGTACCTCAGGCAGCATGGTGCCCGACATGCCCGGCGGTATGCCTATCACGTTGGCAAAGGCAACATCCCCGTCGGGGGTGGTCTCCGAGAAAGCATCGAGTAGGGCGCGATAACCCACGCCACGCAATCGGTCCGAGATGAATGCTGCCGCCCGCGATGCACCGGGTGTCCCGGATACGCGCGGGCCGACCCCCACAAAGCGCGCGACCTCACTCAGCGCAACCGCACCGTCAACCGCATCGGGAGGCGGGAGATTGGATGGGACGGGAGAGCGATCGCAGCCGAGTGAGAGCAGGAGGAGGGAGGTCAGAAGTCCCCCCTTCGCTATAGCCAGACGGTATCCGAGAAGGTCTCCAGCCCTGAAAGGGCGAGATATAGCGAGGTTGTTCATCGTCGGTGCCTATATCCCGCCCTTTCAGGGCTGAATCTATTTTGCAGTTTCCCCAGGGCGTTGCCCTGGGCTGGTATATCTCGCCCCTTCGGGGCTTTTTTTTGGACAGGCTCTAGCTACGGAGGGCAAGCGGAAGTCGGACGGCGAACGCACTGCTTAGTCAATCTCCAAACCAATAAGCTCAATGATCCTATCCAGATCCTCATTCGAAAAGAAGTCGATCTGGATATGGCCCTTGCCCTTTTTCCCATTGGCATAGGTGCGGCTGGGTGTGACCCGGACGCTTGTGCCGAAATGGCTGTGCAGACGGTCGGAAAGATGCCCGACATGGCTGGCGGGGATATCCTGCCGCATGGCGCGGGGCTTGCGCGGAGGACGCTGCATCTTCTTGATGAGATCTTCCAGTGCGCGAACCGAAAGGTCCTGGGCAACCGCCGCCTCGGCGATCTGCACCTGCTCCTCGGGAATAGCCAGGCCGGTGATCAGCTTGGCGTGACCGGCGCTGAGCTTGCCCTCGGCGAGCATGGCTTTGACGGGGTCGGGAAGTTCGCGAATGCGCAAGGCGTTGGTGACGGCGCTGCGCGAGCACCCCACGCGGTCGGCGACCTGTTCATGCGTGAGGGCAAAGCGGTCGAGCAGGAGCTGGTACCCATCGGCAATCTCGACAATGTTGAGATCCTCGCGCTGCAGGTTTTCGACAAGGGCGACTTCAAGCGCCTCCTCGTCGTCGGCTTCCATGATGATGACCGGCACGTCGGCGAGTCCGGCCTGGATCGAGGCCCGCAAACGGCGTTCGCCGGCCATGAGTTCGTGCCCTTCGCCCGACTTACGCACGAGCAGGGGTTGCAGGACGCCACGCTGGCGAATCGACTGGGCCAGCTCGCCGAGGGCGTCTTCGTCGAACTCCCGGCGGGGCTGGAACGCGCACGGAGTAATGTCGTCCACCGGAATACGCTGGATGCCGGGGATCTCCGTCTGTTCCTGTTCAGCTTCGGGTGCGGCGTCCACACCGTCCCGAATCAGTGCTCCGAGTCCACGTCCCAAACCGCCTTGTCGTGCTGCCATGATGTTGTTCCTGTGTCTTTACGTCTTTCCTGCAATCTTCACCGTCGCCTTCAATCCGCCGCCCTCGTGCAGCAGGAGGCGGGTTGCTTTCACCCGTCCCTGGAGAAACGCGCCCGGCATCACCGTGACAAGTCCGCTGACCTCCACGGTCCCCCGGAAGTTTCCCTCCACGATCAGGTTCTCGCAGCGTAGCTTGGAGCGATACGAGAGCTTGGTGTCGGCACGGATCAGAATATCACGTGTATCGATTTTGGCAATATCGCCTGATGCGTTCGATCCGAGCTCGAGACGGCCGCAGATCTTGGTCGTGCTGTCCTCGATCCGGCCGTCGAGAATCAGGTTGCCCACGACCACATGCGCCTTGGTCAGGCTTCCCCCGTTCCTGACCTGCACGGTACCGATGGTTTTGACGCGTCCGGACCAGTCGGATTCGATGATCTGTTCGTTGGCCACCAGCGTCTTGCGGCATTTGGGGCAATACGTCTTCTGGATGCGGCCGCGTAGCGGGAACGTGTAGCCGCACTCGTAGCAGACGATCTCGAAGACGTCGGGCACCACCGTGTGGCCGATCTTGACTTTGGGGCCGACCTTCTTCTTTGTGCCGGCCTTCTCGCCGGCTGCGGGCAGAGCGGTCTTGGACTGCCCGTACTTGGGGTCACGTTTGTTCTTCCCCGAGTGACGGACAGCCTGGACGGATGCAAACCCGTCAATGACCAGCGGGTCCTTTGCGGCCACCTAATCCCCCTTCGGGGGAGACTCAACATCCAACAGCCAACAAGGAATATCCAATGTCCAAGTGTGCGAGGCGATGGTGAATGGCACGTCTAACGACTTTCCATTCACTTCCTTCGCTCTCCCTCCTTGCTCGGTTGGATGTTCCTTGTTGGCTGTTGGATACTGCACTCCCCAGCATCGCAATTCAAACTGTTGCCTGTCTTCTACAGGAGCAACGGTCTCTCTATTTCTTCTGGAAGAGCCCCTTGCTCTTGTCGTCCGCATCTTCCTCGATCACGACGGCTTCCTCGGCGGCGGGCTGGACCGGCTTGTGGTCGCCCGTGGCACGCGATGGGGCCTGGCCGGAGGGATTGACCTCGGTCTTGCCGATGAGGGTGGCGCCGTCTTCAACGCTCAGGCGCTTGGCCCGGATGTCGCCGGTCAGCTTGGCCGTCGAGGTGAGCTGAATGCGATCCTTTGAACTCACGTTCCCGTTGACCTGTCCCTTGATGACGGCCGAGTCGGACGTGATGTTGCCATTGATGACCGCGTTGGCGCCGATGGTGGCGTTGCCGGCGCTAGCCAGGTCGCCGTTCAGCTTCCCGTCGATCTGAATCGTGCTCGCGCACTTGACGGACCCGGTGATCTCGATGTCTTCCGCGATGATGGTCTGTACTGCTTCGTTATCCATCTCTACTGTCTCCCGCTGTGTTGCTGTGGACACATCCGTGGACCGCTACGGCGGCTCACGGGTAGATGCCCGGTCTATCCAATCCTGCTGTCTCCTCCAGCCCGAAGAGCAGGTTCATGTTCTGCAAGGCCGATCCGGCCTGGCCCTTAACGAGGTTGTCAATATACGAGACGACGCGCAGCCGCTTGGTCCGGTCGTCGACGCTGATGACCAGCTTGACGCCGTTGGTGCCACGCACATGCATGGAACCGATCGGTGCCGTGCTGGGAAATACCTGCACGAAGGCCTCGCCCTCGTAGAATGCCTTGTACGCGGCGAGGACATCGGCCTCGCTTGCATCCCTGGTCAACGATCCGTAGAGGGTCGACATAATGCCGCGGCAGACCGGCACGACCTGTGCCGTGAACGTGATGGTGACGTCAGAGCCGGCCAGCAAGCCAAGCTCGCGTTCGATCTCGCAGACATGCTGGTGCCCGGCCAGCTTGTAGGCATTCATCATGTCGTACCGGGCGGGGTAGTGGAACACCGCGTGCGGTTTTCTGCCTGCACCCGAAACGCCGGTCTTGCAGTCACAGATGATACTGTCGGAGGCGACGAGGCCGTCCTTGACGGCAGGCGCGAGTCCCATGATGCAGCTCACGGCAAAGCAACCGGGGTTGCCCACGATCCGCGTATCGGGCGTCACCTCGCTGCGGTGCAGCTCCGGAATGCCGTAGACCGCCTGGGGCAGCAATTCGGGAGCCGCATGTTCGGTATCGAGGCTGATCCGCCGGGCATACTCGGCATAGGCTGCGGCGTCGTTGAACCGGAAATCGCCGCTGTAATCGATAACCTTGGCGCCCTTCTCAATCTCAGAAGCGGCCAGTTTCATGCCGACCCGGTCGGGAGTGGCCATGAAGACCACGTCGGCCGGTGCAACCGCCTCGGGGGCATCAGGGCCGACCACCACGTTGTCGACGTGTCCGGAAAGGTGCGGGTAGAGATCGCTCAGCTTCGCCCCGCTGTTCTCAATGTCCACAAGCGCGCCAATCTCGGCTCCCGGATGCCCATGCAGCAGCTCCGAAATACCAACCCCACCGTATCCGCACGCCCCGACAACTTTTGCCTTAACCATGACACTCTCCTTAAACCGCCAAACTATGCCGTTGGAGGGGGGACAATGTCAATCGTGGACGCATTCGGGCGCTGCGCGCCGAAGGCGGGGTGTCGGGTGTCGGGAGGGAGCACTGGCAGATGATTGGGAGCTCGGAAGGTGGGAAATGGGGGCTGCAGCAGTATGGGCGCATCGCTCACAGTTGCCGCCCCGACACCCGACACCCGACACCCGAGAATCACCAGGGCCTGTTTCTCAAGCGTTTCTGGAACTCGATCTTGTCCATATCTCCCGTATCTGGCATGCTTCCTCACTTCGGATTTGACCAGATTAGGATAGGAGCGAACATGAAACGAATCGTCATAGCTGTGTGTGCGCTGGGAATGAGTTGTGTGGTGTCCACTGTGTTTGCGGAGGCGGGGCCGAAGATCAACGAAGCCATCGCCAAGATGAAATGTGTGACGCCAAAGCAACCCCGTAAGGTGCTTCTCTACTCTCGCACCAAAGGATTCCGTCACAGGTCGATTCCGGTCGGCATCCTGGCATTGACTGAGTTAGGCAAGAAGACCGGCGCATTCAGTGTTGAAGCGACCGAGGACCCGGCCGCCTTCACCACGGAGAACCTGGCACGGTTCGACGGAATCATTATGCTGAATACCACGGGCGATGCCATCCCGCGCGGAGCGGCTCGTGAGGCGCTGGAAACCTACCTCCAGGGCGACAAGGGGCTGATTGGTATTCATGCGGCCACCGACTGCCATGCTGACTGGGAGAATTACCGGGAAGCCATGGGAGGGCTGTTTAATGGCCATCCGTGGAACGCCGGGAGTCTCGTCACGCTCTTCAACGAAGAGCCGGACCACCCCATCTGCAAACACATCGAGACCGGCTACCAGATCAAGGACGAGATCTACCAGTTCAAGGACGACAAGCATTTCACGCGCGACAAGCTCCGTATGTTGCTGTCCCTGGACCTGAGCGGCGAGAACATGAAGAAGGGCGGCATGAAACGCAAGGACCACGATTATGCGGTCTCGTGGGTACGGAAATATGGCGGCTCGCGGGTGTTCTACTCCAGCCTGGGGCACAACGATTTCACCTACTACAACGTGAAGGCCCTGCAGCACTATCTGAACGGCATTCAGTTTGCCCTTGGCGACCTCGAGGCCGACGCGCGTCCGAGTGCAGCCGTAGGAAACGGCACGGCACGGCCGTTACCCGCAGGATTCTAGTTGAAGCCCGTCCGAAAAAGGGTCCACCGCGCAAAACGTCTGCAAACCGGGCATGGAGGGCGAGCGTCCCCGCGAGCCGAGAGCAAGGATTGAGCATGGGTCGAGCAAGGATCAGCCAACGTCCCGGTCTTGCTCTGTTCATGCGCGTGCTCGTGTGCACGGCTCGCGGGGACGCTCGCCCTCCATCGGTTTGTATATATCAGGAGACAGAGACATGAAGAGAACCGACCCAAACAGACGCAGCTTCATCAAGACCGCCGGCGCGGCGGCCGTTGCGCTTCCCAATATCATCACATCCAATGCACTGGGCGCCAATGGTGTTCCCCCAGCCAGCGAACGAATCGTTATGGCGGGTCTTGGGATGGGTGGCCGCGGCAGGGGGGTATTGGGCGAGTTTCTGTGGTCCAGGGAGATCCAGGTCGTTGCGGTCAATGACGTCAAGAAGGGCGAGCTTCGCGCGGCTCAGAGCCAGGTCAACGGACGCTATGGCAATTCGGATTGCGCCGCCTATGAGGATTATCGCGAGATCCTGGCCCGCGACGACATCGACATGGTGTTCTGCGCCCCGCCGGATCACTGGCACGCGCAGATGGCTATCGATGCCTGCAAGGCGGGCAAAGATGTGATGTGTGAGAAGCCGCTGACGCTGACGATTGGGGAGGGGCGTAAGATTGTTGAGACGGCTCGACGTTACGGTCGCATCGCAGCCGGCGGAAGCCAGCGCGTGCTGCAGGACTACGGTAAGGCCGCCTGTGCGGCCAACAGCGGACGGTTCGGCAAGGTGCTCTCCGCGAATGCATCCCCCGGTGGGCCGCCGTGGCCCTGTTACCTGCCCGGACAACCGGTCCCTGATGACATCAACTGGGACCTCTGGCTCGGACCCGCGCCCTGGGCGCCGTATCACCCTTACCGTTGCGGCCGCGCGTATGGATTGAGCGGCAAGGGGTTCCGAACCTGGGAAGACTATTCGGGCGGCCTGATGACCGACTGGGGCGGCCACAAGTTTGGCGCGGCGCTGCACGGGCTGCAGTTGGATCACACCGGCCCAACCGAGATTCACCCACCTAAGGATGGCAAGCCGCTTACATACGTTTTCAAGACCGGTCAAACGTTGAAGGTCCAGGGCGGCCCCAATTATGTCTGCGAGGGTGGAGATGTCACGACCGGCAGTATGCGACAACTCAAGGTGCCCGAGGGGCTGCGATGGTACTCCGGTGGCGCGACCTCGTTGGTCGGCGACTTCATCCATTGCGTGAAGACGCGTGAAACGCCATTCCGGGATGTCGAGTGGTCGCATCGCACGGCCACGATCTGCCACCTGGGGAACATCGCATTGAAGCTGAACCGCTCCCTCAAATGGGACCCGGACAACGAGGATTTCATTGGCGACACTGAAGCGAGTCGTATGGTCGATCGTCCGCGTCGTGGTCCCTGGCAGATTTAGGGTGTCGGGTGTCGGGTGTTGGAGGAGCTTGAGCGGGATGAACATGAATAGAGTAATGCTGACGATAGTGCTGGGACTGGGGTTGATCGCGCCGATTGCCATGGCTGATGTTTGGGATGAGCTTGCGCAGTTCACGGCGACGGAGGCGGACGATGCGCCCCCGGTCCAGGTGGAGAAGCTGATCGCTCAGACACCAGCCGCCGAAATGGGGCCGATTGAAGATCGGTTGATCGCCCTGGTCGAGTCTGCGAACGCAACGCAGGAGGCGAAGTGGTTCGCCTGTCGCATGCTGCAGCGTGTGGGTACGGAGAAGTGCGTGCCGGTGTTGGCCGGGTTGTTAGGGGACGACACGATGTCGCACTATGCCAGGCTCACGCTTGAGTCTATGAAGGCGTCCGAGGCGGCAGGCAGGGCTCTGGTTGCGTCCCTCGAAACAGCCCCCGATCACCTTAAGATCGGCATCATGGGAAGCCTCGCCGCGCGCGGAGATGAAGTGGCAATCGACCCGATCGCCACGTACATCGGCAGCGCTAACATGGCGCTTGCGAAAGCCGCAACGCAGGCGTTGGGTCGGATCGGCGGAAAGAAAGCCAGATCCGCCATCCTGAAGGTCCCGTTGAAGCAGGTACGGCAGGTCAACCTGCTCGCCGCAAGCGATGCCATGAGGCCAGACGATGCATATGCCCTGATGATGAATGGCTGTAACCCCGGGATTCGGACAGGTGCATTCATTCAGCTTGCTGCTGCGGATCCGACGCGCGCTCGGAACGCCCTGGTTGGAACCCTCAAGCAGGCTAACAATCCTGCACGGACTGCCCTGTTGCGGGCGGCCATGGAATCGGGCGATGTGGAGACGCGGGATCTCCTCGTTGCCGGTCTTGCGGGCGCTGTGCCGGCTGACCAGCTCGTACTGCTGGGGGCCATTGAGAATCTCAAACTCAAGGCGTATGAGAAAGATGTCATCGCACTTCTTGCGCAGCCCAAGGGTAAGGTTCGCGATGCGGCCATCTACGCCCTCGCCACGATTGGCGGCGTGGCGAGTTTCGAACCTCTGTACGGGGTCTACCAGGAAGATGCAGGCCAGGCAGTGATATTTGCTATTACGCGGCTGCCGGTCCCATCCATCGATGCGGCGTTGCTGAAGACCGTTGCCGAGGACGCCGACATGGGCAAGCGCCTGGCGGCCATGACGCCCCTGATGCTTCGCAATCCTGATGGGGCGATTGACTTGTTCAATCGCCTTGCGGGTCCAAAGCGGCTGGAAGAGATCAGGAAGGCGGCCTACAAAACGCTGGAGTCGATTGGTGACGTCGAAACCTGCAAAGTCTTCATGGCGGCCGTGGTGGGGAGTGACGTTTGGAGGCGGCCGGCTCAGACCAGTCTAAAACGCCTCTGTGTAAGCATGGGGAAGGGCGACGACATCTGGCGTGGGGCGTTCAAGCCCGCACTGGACTCCGCCTCCGATGACGATGCCCGCGAAGCGCTGTTGGCGGTTCTCGACGGTGCTGCTTGCGGCGGGGCGCTCTCGTACCTGAAGACGATCATCAAAGACTCGGAGAATACCTTGCGCCCCGCGGCTATTCGTTCCCTCACACGGTGGCCTGAATTCGATGCAGGCGACGTGTGGTTGGACGTCATGGCGGCGGAGGGCGTGACCCCGGAGGACCTCGAGGCCGCGGAGCGCGGCGTCATCCGTGTTCTCTCCCGTGACGAGATCAGGGCGGATACGGACCGCAAGCTGAAGCTGGCCGCAAAAGCCGTTCAGCAGGCCCAGACGCTTGAGTTCAAGCAGGCCGTTCTGGCCTGCTACGACAAACCGTCCGGCCATGAGAAGCGCCGCATGAAAGAACTCTGGAAGCCACTCTTGGATGACACGAGTATCGTGGAGCAGGTGCAGGCCTTGATGAACTAGTACACGCCCCACGATTGGACTTCGCGGATGGCTTTCTCGACCTGGGTGCGGATGGATTCGAGGCTGTCGAGTGAGGCGGATTCCTCGAGCTCGTCGATCCAGCGTTCGACGCGCCTTCGATTCTCGGCCTCATCGGGGAGAACACGCCAGGTGCGGTCTTCCCATGAGAAGTACATCTTGTCGATGCGATAGGCGTATGGCTTGGGGAGATCGCGCAGCATAACTGTGAGCATGGGTTCGCCGCAACCGGCGGCCACGAGTGTGCCGAGGAAGCGCAACTCGGCATGCTGGGATGGAGTCAACTCCGCTACCGTTTGGGGGTCGAAGCTCAGCCATCCCTTTTCGTGCAGCCAGACGGCGGCTTGCCAGTTAAGGCCGATGCGTTCGCACAATACCGTTGGCGACATCGGACCGGCCGAAACATCCGCCATGGGAAAGAGCGTAGCCCGGCGCGCCGGATCGTCGTGTACCCGTACCCGTTCAACTTCGTAAGGCATGCCAGGTCCTCCCGCTATGGCCGTGAAGCCAATCAACGAGAGTGTACCCGCTCTGGCGGCCGAGGCAAAGGAGATTTCGATAGCGTCCAAATGCCATCAAGTCACCATTTGTCATCCCGAGCTTGTCGAGGGATCTCCAGTCCACGCCCATCCCGCCAAGAACTGGGGAATGTCCTACAGGTGAACCCTTTGACTCAGCCCTGCTTCTTTGATACCTCTATAGTCTTAGGCTTGCACTGAGGAGGGAGTGGCGCGTAGCGCGCTGAGGGGTAGATGGGAATGACGGAATGCTGACCGTGCTGAAGAGCTGTCATGAGCCGAAGGACACCTGAATCACCTGACAGGAGAGTGTCCTGTGGATTGGACGGCCACGACCAAGAGCAGGAAGCCTTGCTGCTGGAATCTCAGGACGATGTGTCAGAGATGGGTGATGGTGGAGGCCCGATAGAAATGGTGAAAATGTGATCACAATCAGCAAGGTTGTCCGCCGGAGTACGCAGGGGGTGACACACCCGTTTATCTGCCGGGATGAAGATGGAAGGGATCTCTGGGTGAAAGGGCCGGCGTGGACGGCAGTCGAGTTGGCAAGCGAGTGGATCTGTGCGCGGTTGGCTCAAGAATGGGGTTTGCCGTTGGCAGAGTGTGACTTGGCCCAGGTTCCGGATGAACTTGTTGCGTGGAGTGATGTTTCGCAGATTGCTTCACTTGGATCGGGTATCGGATTTGCATCGGTTCATGAGTTGGGGTCCGTAGAGTTGGACTACGGGGACATCCCAAAGATAGATCCGGAATTGCGCGCGGATATACTGCTGTTTGACTACTGGGTACACAATGCGGACCGAATTCTTGGCGAGAAGGGCGGCAATCCTAATCTTCTCTGGGTTGTGCAGGAGGACCGCCTGGTGATGATTGATCACAATGTGGCCTTTGATCGGGATTTCTCCTCGCCAGATTTCTTTGGCAGCCACACCTTCTGCGATTCGCTGGGCATGTGGCTCCCTTCCTACAGAAAGAAGCGGCAGAAGAAACTGCTGGCCATCTTGGGCGATCTTCCTGATATACTGTTGTCGGTACCAGAGGGGTGGTTCGCAGATGATACTGTCAAGAATCTGCCTCTAGCCGAGGATCTTGAACGCATGGAGCGTGTTCTACGACGTGTAGAATCGGATCCGGACGGGTTCTGGGAGGTGTGTCTATGAAGAAGCTGGCATGTAACTACAGCGTAATACGTTTTCTTCCGTACCCCGAAACAGAAGAGTTCGTGAATGTGGGAATTCTGGCGTGCTGCCCGCAAGTCGGTTGGTTGGACTTTGTCGTTGAGCCCCGGAAGACGAAGCGTATTGGCGATTTTTTTCCTGAACTGGATATCCATATGTACATCGCGGGTCGGAAGCATTTCCTTGATGAGATGACCCGTTTAGCCGCTGAGCATCGCCTGGCCAAGCCCACTCAGCTGGCTTTGCCGATGCAGCAGGAGTATATTGCCGGGCTCTTTACCGAGATCATTCGAGCAAGGGAAGAACTGTTCCGCTTCGGAGCGCCAGGTACATTGCTTACGAAGAATCCGGCGCAAGACATGACGGCCTTGTTTAATCACTACGTGGACCGCCATTTCGCGAAGCGAAGGGATTATCAGGAGAGAATCATGACGGAGCGCCTAACGGCTGTCTTCAGGCAGAAGAACCTTCTGGCTCGTTACCGCAGACAGCGTGTAGGAAATGACGACTACCACGTAGTCATGCCTTTCGTTGAGACGCGACCGGATGATCCGCGCCCTGCGCGCGCGCTGAAGCCTCTCAATCTGAGTCAGGCTGAAGCAACGCAGATTCGCGACCACGGTGATGCTTGGTGTGCAAAGGCGGATCGACTGCAGAAGATGGATCTCATGCCGCGTCACATGCTCTTTGCTGTCAAGTATCCACCCGTGGGTGACAGAAAACGGTTCGAAGCTGCTCAAGAAATCGAGGCACTGCTAGCTCAGAAGCCTGGAATTGTCGTTGAGGATTTTGGCAAAAAGCAGGCGCTGACGCGATTTGCCGAGCAGGTGTGACCACCCGCCAGCCTTTGATGCTCAGGAGACATCCACCACGCGCCCGGGATTCGTGAAGAGGAGTTGGGCTGTGATCCGGGTTGAGGGCAGAGATAGAATCTGTGACAGGGCCTCTACGTAGAGCAGCATCTGTTCGCGGTGGCGGGCAACAGCTATCTCGATTTCGGCTTCCGTGATTTGGTCGCTCTTGAAGTCGAGAATGGTTGCTGTTTCGGGGATACCTTCACTGTTAAGACCAATGGTCACCCGGTCGAATTTACCGCTCACAAGGTGGTCCGCCTGGATGTAGTGAAACTGTTTCTCGCGCCAGAGGCGCACCCGGTCTGCCGGGGGGGCGAGCGCTTCTCTTACCTCGGGAAAAGTTAGCGCTTTGCGAAACTTCACGATGACATCACGCTCGATTATCGCGGACACATCCGTTGCGCGTTGCCAGTCAGCGATGATCTGGTCGATGTCCGCCCCATCGAGCCACTCTATCCCCATGAATAGCTCATGGATAGCGGTGCCAAACAGGAGCCTGTCCCTGGAGTCGGGAGTGAACAGATCGGAGGCGGGCTTGGAGCCTGTGTATTGTGTCGACGGTTTGAGGGGCTGTAGAGGTTGCAGCCCTACAGTCGTGATAGCCTCGCAAGCAGGGGAGGGGGCCTCAGCCGACGGGGCGGCGGTTGTAGCATGGTCGGTATACCAGTCGCGCCGGCCAGCGGCATAGAGCTCGGTGGCAGGGCTGCCGTCGATGGTGATGGAGGTCTCGCGATCGTGCAGTTGTTCCTTGATGAAGGCGCTGCCGGTGAAGCTCTTGGCGGTGGGCCCGGGATAACTGGTGACGATATAGAGTCCCTGCTTGGCACGCGTCATGGCGACGTAGAGGACGCAGAGGTTTTCAAAGCAGGTCTGGACGTCCGAGTCGGCCAGAGTCTGCGCGAGCGTGGGATCGGCCTCTAGGACGAGCCGATTGGGGATTCCCAGGATCCACTCGGGCCGCCGCGTCGTGTCATCACGACTCAACAACAGGGAGCGGCGTGCATCATGCCGAATGTCCGCCCCATCCAACTCGGGCAGGATCACAATGTCGAACCCGAGTCCCTTGGACTGGTGGATTGTCATGACGCGTACGGCGTTCGGGGTGGGCGTGGCGGGCAGCGCATAGCTGTCGATGAACTGCCGGAAGGCATCCGGGTCACGTTCGGCCGTGCGGTCGAACTGCACGGCGGCCCCGGCCAGATCGTTGAGGCAGTGCTGCGCGTAGTCGTCCAGGGAATGCTGAGCGGCAAGGTGTCCGCCCCAGCGACGCACGAACCCGGCAAAGCCGAGAGCGTGAACATCAGCCAGGAGGTGCAGGGGTAGGGTGTGCCGGTCGAGGCCGGTGGCGGCAAGATGGTGGCGCAGGGGACTCATCTGGATGTGCCGCCAGGCGAATCGATCCCCCGGGTGCGCGGCAAAGGCCAGGAGCGACAGCATAAGCTCGACGACGGCGCTCTCACGTAGTGTGGCTTTGCCCTCGTGAGTGACCGGGATGTCGGGGCAACTCTGGCGTAGCCGATCAACCAGCTCGCGCCCTGTATCATTGCGCCGCACAAGAATGGCGGTTTCAAGGCCGCGCCTGACCGGATCGATCTCACGCAGCAGATCGGCCACGGTGTTGTAGCGATCGCTGGCATCGGGCTTCTTCTTGTCCGGGGGAGTCGCTGGCTCAATGATCGTGGCGTAGCCTGTTCTGTCGGCCAGGTGCGGGGCACAGCTATGCCGGTGCCATGTCTGCCGCCACTGCTCGATCACGGCTGGTGGCAGGTCTTCTTCAGGCAGGACGTCAAAGACGGCGTTCACCGTATCGATGATCGGTGGCGTAGAGCGGTAAGAGGTCGCAAGAGGCTTTTCTGTAATGCGTTGCCCGTAGTCGGCAAGAATCTCGCCGAAGAGGTGGGGATTGCCACCGCGCCAGCCATAAATGGCCTGCTTGACATCGCCGACATAGAAGAAGCTGCGCGTGTGGCTGCTATCCTGCAGAATCTCGTCCACCAGGTTGCGCAGCACGGCCCACTGCAGATCGCTGGTGTCCTGGAACTCGTCGAGGAGCCAGTGGTCCAGGCTGCAGTCGAGGCGGTAGTCAATATAGAGTCGCCCTTCGCTGCCGGCCAGGCGGCTGAGACAGGCACCATCGCTGTAGCGGTTGGCCTCGGTCAGCAGATACTGCGCATCCGCAAAGGTCATGCTCCCGGAGCGCCGCATGAGGGCGTCATAGTGGACCTCGAACTGGTCAAGCAAACGATGAATGCCGGCGGTGCGCCGCAGCGCGTTGCGCAGCTCAATGCCCAACATGTGGGTCAGGACGGTCAGGAGCGCAGTACACATCTCCGCATCTAGCTCGTAGGTCTTGCGGTTGTACGCGATGGTTAGAGCGCCGCGCGACAGATTCGCAAGCTGCTCCATGATTTGCGGCATGATGGTGCCGCGCACGGCGGTGTTATCCCAGTGCGATGAAGGCGTATGGTTGGCAGCGGCGTTGACGATGCGAAGCAGGCTCACCTGGAATTTGGGCGGCCAGTCTTTGCCTTCGATCTGCTCTGTTAGCGCTCTCGCGGCTCCGGCGACATTGCGTGTGGGTTTGAGCAACGGGGTGCCTGCGGGCCAGATGACGGATTCATCACCCCAGGCCGTTGCCTGTGGCAGTACCTGGTAGTAGTCGCGATAGGTCTGCACAAACTGGTGCAGGTAGCGCTCCATATCCTTCTCTTCCTTACCGAAGGTGGCCTGCTTGAAGGCTTCAAAGAAGCGGGACTGAATCTCGTTATCAACCGTGAGAGGATTGAAGATGCGGTCGAGAACGCGCTCGCGCATCTGTGTGGCATCGCTACTGTTCTCATCCAGCATCTGAAAATCGGTCGGCACCCCGAGCTCGGTTGGGAAGGCGCGCAGCACACCCACAATGAAGCTGTCCAGCGTACCGATATGCAGACGGGGCAGCTGGTCCATCAGGTCGCGCAAGGCACGGGTAAAGCCGGCGATGCCACTGTCGGCGATGCCAATGCGCGCGGCGACCGCAGCAGCCTCGGCGGGCGAATCACAGGCGTCGCAGAGATGCTCGACAATACGGTCAAAGATCTCGCCGGCAGCCTTGCGCGAGAAGGTCAGGGCCGCAATACGGTCGGGCGGCACACCGCTGGCCAGCAGGCGTACGAATCGGTCGGCAAGCTGGAAGGTCTTGCCCGAACCGGCCGAAGCCGAAATCGCCATATGTGACAGACGCGTCATGAGTCAAATGCAACCAGAAAGGCACTAAGGCACCAAGTGTTTGAAGGGGTTCCACGGGTGTAGCGTGACCATCGGAAACCTCTCATCCCCTTGGTGTCTTTGTGTCTTGCTGGTTGCCTTCCTTCCATTCCTAGCTTTCCATCTCCTTCCAGCCTTCTACTCCGTCATGGAAGAGCGATTCAAAATCGTCGTAGTCCACGCGCTCGGCGGGTGGCCAGAAGACCGCGGCACGGATTTTCTCCGCAATGGCTTCGGCACATTCGAAAGCAGAGGCGGCGAGTTCGGCGTCAAATGTCGGCCACGGTAGCAGAGCGGTTTCGGTGACCGCGCGGGGCAGGTTGAAGTAGGCCGGCTCGGGTGGGGTCTCGGATGGGGCAACGCCCAGCACGGCGTAGAGCGGCAGTTGCAGGTCGGTCCAGCGTTTGGCTTTGCCGGCCACGTTGATCTGTGCAAACTCCGGCGTGTCGGGGCGCTGCGCGGCAAGATGGCTGTCGGTCGGCTTCTTGCTGCCGTCGGTCGTCTTGTAGTCGACCACGCGAAGGGCGCCGCTATCGCGATGGCGGTCGATGCGGTCGATCTTGCCGTGCACAGTCAGTCCGCCCAGGTCGTACTCGAAGTCCTGCTCGGCTTCGATGATCTCCCACCCGTCGGCGGCCAGGTCTGCTTGTACGTGAGCGGCGGCTTCGAGACGCTGCTGGGCGGCGTGCAGGGCCATCCTGATGGGGAGCGCAGGAG
>JADHWE010000113.1 GCA_016783675.1 Kiritimatiellia bacterium | reverse complement strand
CGCTCCACCGTTCAGATGTCCCCCCGGATACGGATCGTAATCCAGCACCATGTAGTTAAGAAAGTTGCGGTATTTCTCGGTGGAAAAAATGTTGTAGCCGCGGCGAGCCAGGACCATAAAGCCGCGCCCTCCCCCGCGCAAACCCAGGTTGGGGCCGTAGCCATCTTCGCGGCTATAGCCAAAGGGAGTATAGCCTTTCTCCCAGTAGTCCCGCATCACCTGGACAATGCCGTCCCAGGTCTCCTGGTCGAAACCCGGCTCGCCTTCGATAGCTGAGAGCATGACCGCCAGATCCCCGTGGTAGCCATAATGATTGCTGCTGGCAAACCCCGCAGGAAGGCCGTTGCCGTAGCTCTTGCGCCCCTGTGTTGCAGCGGCAATAGACTGGCGGACAAGATCACGTTCGTCTGGGGTCATCGTATTGTACAGCACATCATAGGCCGTTGCGTAACCGGCTGCACCAAAGGTCCAGCCAACGCCCACGTCCCATCGGTTGTGCGTCCAGATATTGAGCTGCTTGTTCAGCAGTTGACCGGTCTTGCCGGTTTGCTCGCCTCCCACACCCCGTTCTTTCGAAGCCAGGATCACCCGCGCATAATTGACAATGATCCGCCGCATGATGTTCTGCAGTTCTGTGTCGTCTTCGAGGATGGCGTGCACACTGGCCACTCCCCAGTCCTGATTGCGCCCTTCTCCACCCTTGAACCAGTCGAGAATGTCTTCATCACTCACCCCCTCCAGGTCAAAATCTGCATCAGCCAGTTTGCGCCACTGCCCCTTGCGGCAACGGTCAACGGCCTGCTGCCGCATGGTGCCGAATGCTTTCTGAAAATGAGGAGCAGCCAGGCGTTCCTTCATCAACGGATACTCGTCCGCTGTAAAAAACACCCGTGGATGGATACCGGGTTCCGGCAGGGCACTGAGTTTCCGGCAACCGTTAGCATCAGAATCTGCGGCGTAAAGAGTTGAAACCGCGAATGCGCCGGCAAGCAAAGCCATGGTTCTATGCGTCATTTTTTCTCCGTTTCGTAGATTACTTTGACCTCCTCCGCGCTCAGCGCGCGGTCATACATGCGATACTCGTCGATGGCGGTCGGTTTGGTGCTGCATCCCACCGCATCGTGGTCGGCAAAGTAGCCGTTGCCGCGGCGTTTGTCCCAGTGCAGCGATTGCGCCGATTTCACCTTCTCGCCGTTGAAGTAGAGCGCGTTCTCCTTGCCATAGGTGGCAGCGATGTGGAACCAGGTGCCAGGAGCCACTGCCTCCTTGTCGGCGTGCCACTCGGTGTTGCCGATCCCGCGCGACCAGTCGCAGATCAACCGGGTCCCGCGCAGGCGGAAGGAAAGTGAGCCGTAGGCTTGGCCAAAAAGCATGATGTCCTCGGGACGATCCTTGAAACGCACCCAGGTAGCAATGGTGAAGGCGTCTTCGCGCTGCCTGAGGCCGCGGAGCTTGATGCCGGCCGCCTCGCCGTAGAGAGCGAGAGCCTTGCCCTTCACCCCGTCGGGGATGATGCTCGCCCCCTCGACCATGGCGATGGACCCGCCGCCGTCGACCACGGGGGTGGTCTCGCCGTTGATTTGCTCGCCCGTCAGAATGCCAATCAGCCCGGGGATCTCATCCTCCGAACCTGCGGCTATCTTCGGCGGCTGATACGCAGCATCCCGCGCAAAGGCCGCCGGGGTGAGCACCTGAAACGCTTCGTCCTTCTCATGCTTGAGCGACACAACCGCCTGGCCCATGGCGACCTGGAGCTTGAAGGGGTGGAGGCCGGCCGCGAGGGCGATGACGCCATCGGTCTTCGGCGCATCAACCTGGCGACGCACCACCACAGTATTGCCGATCAGCAGTCGGGCCGCATCACTCCGGCTCTCGCGGAGGCTGAACGTGTAGGCACCATCTCTGCCGATACGGAGGTATCCCTGGTACTCCACCAGCTTGCGCGGTGAGTCGTTGCGCTCGGTAATGTCCACCAGCCGGCTGGCGTAGGGTTTGACCTTGCGCAGGTCGTAGTAGGCGGGCTTCAAGCCGCTGGTGGGGATAAATTCGGCCTGATTGCCGAAGTTCGGTACGGTGTCATAATCAGCCAAGAGGAACTCAAGCCGGTCATAGCGGTGCTCGACGAGACCGGGCACGACCTTGATCCCCTCTTTCGCCGGCAGGAGGGTTGGCGCCGCCGGGCCGGTATCCGCCAACTTCAGGTCATCGGCATCGCGCATGAAACACTCGGGCTCCAGCGGTTGATACTCCGTCCCTCTCGGTGTCAGGGCCTTGAGACTGATAGCATAGTGCTCCTCCGCATCCCCCTTCCAGAAGACGGGGTCGCAGACGGTCAAGCGAATGGGATGCCAGCCCTTCTCAAGCGCGACCTCGCCGTAGCGCGGTTTGTAGGACAGCCCGTACTGCTCGTCCACGAGGATGATCTGCTTCCCGCCGATCGTCAGGTCAAGCGGGCCGCACGAAGTAAGCTCGAAGGAGTAGGCACCGGTCTCCGGCACCTGAACATACCCGTCATAGGCGTAAAACGCCTTCATCATGAACGTGCCGTCTTCCTTGCCGTCCATCACCGGAATGGTGAGGCCACGAACGGCTGCCGTTACCAGCGGGGTGTGATCGGCAAGGTCGGGAAGGGACTTCTTGGAGCCCTGGAAGAAGCCCTTGCGGTCGAACTCGGTGGTCTTGATTTCATACCCGAAAACCCGGAGGCCGGGAGCCTTGCCGGCTACAGCAACGCTCTTCTGCGGGTGCTGCAGTTCAAAGGCGAATTCGACGGTGTCGCTCCAGTTGTCCTCGCCGAAGCGCCAGTCGGGGCGATAGGTACGGGCCTTGAGCACGCAGCTCTTGTCGATGGTGATAGGCCCACTGGCCAGGGTCGGATTCGCTCCCGGATCGGAACCACTCAAGGTGTAACGGATTTCCGCGCCAGGTTTTGCGGCGGCAAAGAGCACCTTTGTCGGGCCGCTGATCACGCGCGGGGCACGCCACTCGGGCTTATTCTGATCTACCGTGAATTTAGCCTTCTCGATCAACTGGGGACTGGGGGGCTTGGCAGCGGAGTCGGTCACCTTTTTACCATTGCGGGTCATACTGAAGACGGTGCGCTCGCGGTCGGTTTGATCGAGGTCATAGACATCGACATTGCCGCCAACCTTCACGGTCAGGCGACTGCGGTCATCCGACCACTCGGTGGTCGGCAGCTTGTCGCCGAAACGATGCGGAAAGACCATGATACGGTATTCGGGACTCTTACCGAAGGCTGGTACGGAGACCATATTGAAGGGGCCGGTGCGCTGCACATTGGGGACCGGATAGGGGAAGTTGGTATTGCGCCATAGCACTCGCACCAGCAGCATGGGAACGCCTTTCTCGGGCTTCGGCTTGAGGGTGACATAGTTGGCGCCCCAGGCATCGCCATCGGTGCGCTGGTAGCTGTCGTCCTTCATGCAGAACAGCAGGTCTGTACCGATGGCGCCCTCGGTGTTCAAATCTGTATGACGCCCACCCGTCGCGGTGCTTACGTCATAGATGACCGCGTCGGCGGTGAGCAGCATGCGCCAGTCGAACTGGTGGTCCCGGTCGTCTGCCTTGTGCAAGTCGTCGAAAATCAGCAGATAGGGCTTCTGGCCGCGGGCGAAGTGCAGCGTGCGGAAGACGTGATCCATGGGGTCGTTCCACTTGATGTAATACTCCGGCCCGCGGGTCTCCCCGTGCCAAGGACCGTAATCGAGGTGAGCAAAGCCGTCGTAATGCTCACGGATGCGCGGCAGATAGGCGAACTCGCTGAAGCGGTTGAGCTGGTACGCAGCGTCGAGGAAGCGTCCGCCCATTTGGTAGGGGGCTGTTTTCAAACCGGGATGATCAAGATAACGCAGGCCGTTCCAGCTCTTGCGCCATTGGTAGGCACTGGTCATTTCAGAGACCGCCGTGGCGGTATGCTCGGTGCCATTGGCGGTCATCCAGTCGCCGGAGATCGGTGCATAGACGCCGGCCAGGCCGTCGACCAGCACCATGTTGCGAAAGCTGGTGTCGAGGTAGCCGCCGCCATTGGGCACCCAGGGGATGCCATCGGCCCAGACCTGGAAGTCTCCATGCTGCGGACTCTCGTGGCCCATGTAGAACTGGTCGACGCGGTTCTCCTTGTGTACCAGCATCGAGTCGGCGGACCAGTCGTTCCGAGCCGCCATGATGCCGCGTTCGTCATCGAACCAGAACTTCTCCACGTCTTCGAACTGTTCAAGTTTGTCCAGCTTGTTGTAGTCGGTCATGTGGGTGGCGGTCAGCAGGTTAATCGCCTTGAGCGAGAACCAGCCGTGATGAATCTTCCCGCCCCAGTTGTCCTCCGGCGTGCCTTCGTAGTACTCCAGGCTGCCGGGCAGCTTGCAGTTCCAGACAAAGTCGACCATTGGATTGTTGGGGTAAAAGTACCTGAGGGTGGACCAGAACTCGAGGTGACCGCCGGAGCCGGAGGCGCCGGACGCCCGCCAGTAGCGCGGCTCGTCGAGGCCGGTGACGATCTTGTCGAGCGCCTTGCCGTCGGGGCGGCGGCGGGTCTCACCGAAATACCGGTAGTAGATCTTGCGGGCATGTTGGACATTTGAGTTGGCGCGGGCCAGCAGGTGGCTGTGTTTGAGCAGGTTCTCCGGGTGGTCCGCTCCCTGGCGCCTGGCCACGGCCAGCACCGGCAGCATGGGGATGAAGCCCTTGGTGTTCTCGTAGGTGATGCCGTCGGAGGACAGGTCGTAGCTGAGCTTGTTCTTCAGGCTCCACTCCGCGAGTTTGGCCACGCGCGGGTCGTAGCCCTCCTCGCCTTCGATGGCCAGGGCCAGGTAGGTCTGATTGGCGGCGCCGGACATATGGTTGTTGATGTACATCTGCCCCGGGATCTGCATCCCCGTGGTGTACTTTCCATAGGTGCACTTGGAGATGACGCGGCGGACGATGGTACGCTCTTCTTCGGTCATAAAGGGGTGGGCGTAGTCGTACTCGAAGGCGAGGGTCAGGTACGAGCCACTGTGATCTCCGGTCTTGGCAATCGTGGCACCGTGCTGCTTCATCAGCTCTGCGACCCGCTTCTGCCCGCCCTGGTGGTAGGCGCTGTGAT
>JADHWE010000112.1 GCA_016783675.1 Kiritimatiellia bacterium | reverse complement strand
TGAGCACAGAAATACGACAGAAGGGGTTATGAGTCCAGAAAAAAGTCAAAAAACTTTCGCGGGCCGAAGCCTCGACCTCAAATGCCGCGTACCAAGCCCCTCAGCTGAGCGTGCCGGAGGTCAAAATGAGAACTGCTGATGCACGCAGTGATGAACATGTTGCAGTATTTGCCAGATCGTAGAAGTCGTGGTGCTATCTGTGTTAAGGCGCAGAAACTGGGGCGTTCCCCTCAGTATAGCCCATTCTGTTGCTCCATGAGTGTATGGCTAAACGTGATCGAAGTGGACATTCCCCTGGAGCCGTTGCATCATGTGCAGATGCCTGAGGATTCCTATGTTGTCTATGTCCGGCGCCTCCCCGCAGAGGCCGATGCCATGGAATGGGGCCTCTGCGTGGAGGATTGCGGCTTTTCCGATATACGGCCGGGCACGCGCTATCCGCCGCCGTATGCAGACTGTCCGCCCGAGTTCTTGTGGTCGTGGGAGCGTGGTCGCACGCTGCAGGACTATCAACTCGTCTACATTGCGGAGGGGCGGGGCATATTTGAATCCGAACCGACAGGACGGGTGCGCATTGAGGCCGGCCAGGTCATCCTGCTCTTCCCGGGCGTCTGGCACCGGTATCGGCCGGTCAAGAGTGTGGGGTGGGGGGAGTACTGGGTGCGGTTTAAGGGTGAGGTGGCCGACCGGGCTATGGGGGCCTCTTTCTCGCCCGACAATGCTGTGATTCGAGTGGGGTTCCGCCAGGAGCTGCGGGACCTGATCCAGTCGATCTCAGGGGCTATGCACGAGGGACCGCCGGGATCCTTGCCGGTCGCGGGGGCTCGCACGATGGAAGCGCTTGCCCTCGTTCGCATGTATGCGATGACCTATCGTCGGCTGGACCGTGAAACAGCACGCAAGATTCAGCAGGCCAGTCAGTACCTCGTCGAACACTGCCGCGAACCGATCGACATGAAGGCGCTGGCTGCGCAGATCGGATTGAGCTACTCGAACTTCCGCTCGCTCTTCAAGCGATACACCGGCGTGGCGCCGCACAATTTCCTGATCGATGCTCGCCTCGACCTGGCCCGGCACTGGTTGATCGATTCGGATCGTCCCATCGGAGAGATCGCCGATGTCATCGGATTCTCATCCGTCTACTACTTCTCGCGCCTCTTCAAGAAGCGGATAGGTTGTCCACCCAGTGCGTACCGCCAGCGGCGGGAGGTCGCCCGGCCCTCCATGGGCCCCCGTCACGTTGACGCCGCTGAACAAGAATGATGTCCCACCGGCTCGCATCCCTCGCGAGTACGGTGCAGGGGATGTTCGAAGCCCACTTGGTCAAACTCGCTCTTGCCAGCGTTTCGGGTTTCGCTTTGCGTGGAAGATGGACAGGACCACAATGCGTTCGTCATCTTCAACAAAGAAGACTTCGTATGGAAACCGGCGCGTCAAGGCGCGCCGGACGATGCGATGGACACGAGGATAATGCTGAGGATTCCGAAGAATTGCGTTAAGAACGGCGTCTACACAGAGAAGGAAATCGGAGCCGAGACCAGAAACCCGATCTTCGTACCAATCAAATGCCTCTGTCAGCTCTGCCTCTGCTTCGGGACGGACAATGAGCCGACGGCTCATTGCCTACCCCTGACGCGCTCCCGCACCATTCCCCATGGGGAACCCTCATTAGGATTCTGGTGATAGGCGTCCAGACGCCGGTCGAGTTCAGCCTTCTGATCAGTGGTCAGGCCGACTTCCTCCGGCACTTCTGCTATCGTATCCCAGATGTCCTCGACAAGCTGAATGCGCTCAGGAACGCTCAGACTCAATACGTTTGCTTCAACCAATGTACTCATTATTCTTCTACGATAGCATGCAACCCGTCAGTCTTCAATCTCTTGCTTCGAACAGGGGGATTTCGCGCATGGTCTTTCCCTTTGCCCATTCTTACACTGCGGACGGGCGGGGACGCCCGTCCCTACCGTTGGAACATGTGATTCCGCGTGGTTGTTCGGTAGGGATGGGCCTCCGGACCGTCCGAAAGCCCTTGAAAGATCCAAAGGGAAAGTGGTTGGGGCGCGGTTTAGTCCATCTCTTCAGCACTGGTTGCAAGCATCAGGAGCATCAACCTGTATCTGCAGTTCTCCGTTCCCGTTCTTCTCCCAACTGACATGTATGGGGCCATGAGGGGTGGCTACCGAGCCGCTGGCGTAGCGCAGGTTGGAGGGGTAGGGGACCACGGTAAACTCGCTGAATCCTGGTTTCAGAGGGATGACGCCGAGCACCCGATTCTGCAGATAGACCGCCGGTGACGCTCCCCAGGCATGGGCGATGCTCCGGGTGTAGTGTCCTTCCTTCATTTTGAAGGTTTCCCAGCAGGTGTTGGTGCCATGCTCAAGCATATCGCCCCAGTCTCGGCGCATGACCTCCATCGCGATATCACCATGGCCGGTCTTGAACAGGGCATCAATCGTGAAGAAGAGAAAGAAGGGCGACCCGATCGCCACAATGTTGTCGATCAGCTCGCCGTCCCTGGGCTCGCCGACACTCCTGCCGGCGGGGGAGCTGAAGATGTACTTTCCGTCCTTCACACGGGTCAGTATGGGCAGGATCTTCTCCGCCCGCTCCTCGGGAGCGATGTCATACAGGAGCGCCAACGTGTTGGTCTGTTCGCTGACGCGGGAGAGGGAGAGGTAGTCTTCGTAGGAGAGCGTGTCCATGTCCTGCTCTTCGCAGAAACGCAGGTGCGTCTGGTAGGAGTCCTCATCCCGTACCGTGTCGACGTAGGCCTGCCGGTCTTCGTCCCAACAGTAAGTATTGATTGCATCCTTGGTCTGTTGAGCCAATTCCGCATACCTCCGGGCGTCTTCCTCTATGCCCAGCACGTCGGCCATTTGAGCGGTCAGCTCATAGCATTTCGCCATGAAGATGCTGTTGGCGGTCACTTCACCATACGGCGTCAGATCGTTCGCGGCCCATTCGATGAGGTTGTAGGCCCCGTCATAGTCGAGTAGTCCACGTTCGCCCGTCAGCAGCAGGCTGTTCTCCATGTTGCGTTTCACATAGCCGTAGTTCTCCCGCAGCTCGTCGATGTTGCCGCCATAGTGCCAGTGGTCATGGCACTGCATGACCCAGAGGTAGGACCACATGGGCAGACTGGACGCCGGCGGGTAGGCCTGGAAGGCGGCCATCGACAGGAACTTGTTGGCGAGGAAGTCCGCGTTGTCGGCGAAGTTTGCTTGGACATAGTCGGGCGACAGGGACTGGCCAACCATCCGGATGCAGTGCTGGTTGAATCCGTAGCTGCCGAAGTTGATGAGGTTAACCATCGCGGTAACCCTCGCATCGCCGACCCAGAAGTTCTGCTCGTGCCCCGGGCAATCCACATAGGTGTCGAGCATGCACAGCTCGGCGGTGTCACGCGACATCTCATAGACCTTGTTCAACAGCGCATCGTCACATGTAAACTGCCCCACCCTCTCCACAGGAGCGGCGTTGTGCATCAAGGCCAGGGAGTAGATCTCCACCGGGGTGGTGATGTTTCGGACCGTCACCGAGATATAGCGGCACCCCCGCCTGTAGTTGGATGTGAATCGCTGATATCCCTCCCGGCAGATGTAGGAGAAGCCGTTATGGTTGGCCATGTAGAAGCAGCCCGTGTCATCGATGAGTTCGAAACACTGAACGTCCAGTAGGGTCCCTTGAGCTGCATCCAGAGCCAAGTCCACATAGCCGATATACTCGCGCCCCAGGTCCACGATGAAGTGAGCATCGAATCCGTCTGTGCCTTCAATGATGCAAGGGGCATCATTCAAGTGCAGCAGGTTCTCTCGATTGGTGATGTTGACACTCGCGTCTGTTTCTGTGTACGCCTGGGTCTCTTTCAGCTTCGGGACAAGGATCCCGTCAGCAGGCAGAAAACACTCCTGCGAGGTCACTCGGAACAGCGCGCTGTTCGGTGCCGAACTTGCCGCCTCGAACTTCGCCGGGAATGCGGCCGTTAGTTCTTGCGCTGTCTGCTTGCCGTGGGCCACATCGACATCGGGCGCTTGCTTGATCACATCTCCGGCGCTCTCATGCCATGGATACCTGACTCCTTTCGACTCAATCACCATGACCGCCCAGTCAGCATCACCTCCCGCGATCTGCGTGGCGCTTGCACTGACCCCGTCGTCGGTGTGGATCAGGACTTCCAGCGGGTCCAGGCTGCTGAGCATCAGCAGATGCTCCCCCTTCGAGAGCACGACATTCTCCTCCAACGCCACGGGTTGACCGTCAACGGTTAACACCGAGGGGGGCTTGCCGGCGAAGATCGAAACGGTTGTCTCCTCGCGGCAGGTGAGCACAGTTGCGAAGACCCCGATGCCTTGGCGAGGCAGTGTCAGACTGGCCTTGGGTCCCTGCCGTTCCCGGCACAGTTGCACCGCTGCGAATGACTGGCCCAACACGGGGTCATACGTAAGATCACAGGTGGTGGATTTGGTGAAGTGCTTCCACGTGTTCTCTGATGGATCCTCCTGGCAGAACGCCCAGTCGCTATCGTCGTAGGATGTGCCGGCCCAGTCGACTTCTTCCAGCCTGGCGTCGTACTGCTCTTCGATGCCGAACAGCAACGTATGCCCCGGGGCGTTGCGGTTGTAGGCCTCGCAGCGCTTACAGCGCCAGGTCGTATCGGTCGATGCCAGGACATCGCCGTCAGCGATCAGTTCCGCCATCAGTCCTGTATTGCCGCGTTGTCCATAGGCAAGTATCGCGATCGTATTCGCGCTGTCCGCTTCCAGGTAGGGCGCAATGTCGATTTCCTGGTACTGCTTGCTAAACTCAAAGTAGCGATGAAAGAGCCGGGTTACATGCTCCCCGTTCACATACAGGGCGTAGTAGTGGGCGGCGCTGACACGCAGACATGCCTTTTCAAAGCTCCCCACCTGGACGCTCTTGCGAAACATCACGAAGGTGTTGGGTGACTGCTCTTTCGACCAGATTCTCTTTGCTGCTGCAGGAAATTCCATAACTTAATCCTAATTAGTTCTACTTTGTTAGGATCTTCCTTTGCCGCCACGGCGTTCGATCCGAGCATTTCACAGAGGGTTAGGATACGGCGTAGATTCTCGAGGGGCGAGCGAAAAGCCCCGTTTCCACTGTGGCAGATGATGCGCAGA
>JADHWE010000111.1 GCA_016783675.1 Kiritimatiellia bacterium | reverse complement strand
GGAAGAACATCGCCGAGGGGGCGCTGTTGGGCGATGAGACAACAGGCGCGTTGACAGCTCGAGGGACGCTGGAGCGGAAGGAGCTGGAAGTTGATGCCGGCGTGTTGACCTCGGTCCCCGTACTGCGCAATGAGCAGCCGGAGGATGTCTCCACGATGCGCATCCCGATACCGCTGTTCAAGGGAGACAACCTTCATCTCTGTCTGAATGAACCCTACCTGATGACCCTTTTGACGCGAGCCGACGGGCTGGAGTCGGAATCCTATTACTACTGCCGGATTTTCTACGATGACGACGATGACTTCGCCACCGAGGTGTTCTCCTCGCGGGAAGAGGGGGAGCCCAGCTACCTGCGGCCGGGAGGATTCGTCAGAAAAGGCCGTTATGGCATCGAATTCTCCTCTGCTGTAGAGAAGACAGCACATATCGAGTTGGGACTGGTTGGTCGTGGCAGCGTGGCGTTCTCCGACCTGTCGCTGATGAGCGTCTCCGTGATTGAGGAGATGTATGACGGCCGTAAGGTTGTGACCCAAGCCGAGTATGATGCGTTGCCCGCGAAGCTGCGCGGACGTGTGCTTGTTCGTCCCGACTCCATGTTCAGCCTGGCAGGGGCAAAAATGGTTCTCTCCGGAGGGGTTCCCTTCCGGGAGTGGGTAAATCCTGCAATTTTCTGGTTTGGGTTCGTTTCGCTTCTGTTGGCGGGGACGTTCGCGGTTGCGGTCATCATGCGTAAGCAGTGGATTGAGAACGAGCGCTATCCGCTGCCCGTGGCACAGATTCCGATCCGGCTCCTGGGGCTGGATTCGAACGATTCGGATGAGCTAGGCTCGGGTAAACTGCCCTCCATCTGGAAGAACCGCCTGATGTGGATTGGTTTCGGCGTCACGCTTTTCTGGTGCCTGATGAAGATCTGGGCCGCCTACAACTCCAGCGTCCCCAATCTCAGCATCAATGTTCCGATCGGCCCCTATTTCAATGATCCCGGCTGGGGCGGGATGTGGAACGTCAATTTCAAGGTGTGTTCCGTCTTTCTCGCGTTGTCGCTTTTCATGGAGTTGAACGTGCTCATGACGATTGTCGTGGGCTTCTTCCTGTATCGCGCGCAGTCCTGGATTGGGCACTCGTACGGCCTTACCTCGACGGCGGGCTATCCATTCCAAGGGGACCAGATGAACGGGGCGTATCTGATGTATGCGCTCCTGGTGATTTTCTTCACCCGCAAATATCTCTGGATGGTGATCAAGCGTGCCTTCAAGGGGGGGCGCGAAGCCGGTGAAGAGCACGAGGTGATGAGCTACCGTACTTCGCTTGTTGCGCTTGCCGTCTGCTACGCAGGGATTGCGGCATGGGCCCACTGGGCGGGCATCGGCGTGTCCGGTATGCTGGTGTTCTACACCATCATGCTCCTGATCTCATTTGTGGCGGCCAAGTTGCGGGCGGAATGCGGAATGCCTTTCAGCACCTATTTTCCGTGGAGCGTGATGGCGATTGTGCCGCTGCTGGGTGGAGCGCCGCTGTTTGCTCCGGGCGGGTTCCTCTTCATTGCCATCGTTACCGAGTTGTTGGTCATTCGCTCCTTCCTGCTGCTACCGGGAATCCAAGTCGAGATGATCGAGATGGGGCGGCGTGCAAACGTTGTGCCGCGACATATCGTGACGGTCGCTGCCCTGGGTGTCCTGGGTGCCTTGCTGGTTGGTGGCTGGTTCGTGTTATCCAACGCCTATGCCACGGGAGCCGAGATCGGGGGTACGGGCAGTGCTTCAATGGGACTCAAGACGCACTGGTTCCGCACGTACGGCAGCTACATGAAGGCCGCGGATCAGGAGGTCGTTCCCGAGGAGGCCTCCGCCGAGGAAGGCGAACGCGTGACAAAGCGGGGCGGCGTGAAACCACAGGTCTGGGCTTTTGCCTATGGCGCGGGCACGGTGGCGATTGCGACGACCTTGCGACAGTTCTTTGCGGGATTCTGGTTCCATCCCATCGGGTTTCTGGTTGGGGCAACCTGGATGGCTCAGGAGGCCTGGGGGAGTATTCTGCTTGCGTGCCTGATTCGTTTCTCCGTCCTGAAAGTGGGCGGCGCTGCAACCGTGCGGGAGAAACTGCTGCCGTTTGCGACCGGTATCTTCCTGGGCGGGTTGACGGCCTATTTCATCTACGCTGTTACGGTTTCCTATCTTAAGTTCTTTGTTCCGGGCACCAAGAGCGTCTGGTGGAGTATATGGGCGTTATGATGCCGGAAATCAGAAATCAGAAGTCAGAAGTTGGAAGTCGGGGAGAAGCCCCCGTGCGCATGATCATTGGGCTGCTTGTCCTTTTCCTGGGCGTAGGGACAGGATTGTTCTTCCATCGCATGTTCCCGCCGGAGCTGGTGGAGAAGGTCACGCCGCCGGTTTCGGATTATGACAGCACGGCCATGCTGGCGGCGGTGAACCATACGAACGTGCAGCAGGAGATGGCGCAGATTCTGTCGCTGGGCTCGCGCTTCATGGGCCAGCCGGGGGTCTACAAGCTACAGCAGCTCATCCGTGAGCGGTACGAGAAAGCCGGACTCGAGGTGTATGAGCAGGAGAACGCCTGCGCGGTGCCGCACACGCTTGAGCGCAAAATTCTTTCGACTGCCGGGCAGCCGCTGCCGGGCGTGGAGATCTACCCGTTTCTGCCGAATAACCTACAGCCGATGAACACGCCGACCGATGGGCTGACCGGAACGCTGGTGCTGATCGACGAGGAATCCTTGGAAAGCCGCAAGAATTTCTCGGATTGCATTGGGCTTGTCGATGCCCGCGATGACCGTGTGCCCAAGCAGTTGGGCTTCCTCTGGAGCCGGTACGCCAAGCTGGGACTGAAAGCACTGATCGTTGCGCATCCCGAAGGGCTGGCGGAGATGCCTTGGGAACGCATTTCGGGCGGCGAGGCGTGCATGGTTTCCACGCTGCCGGTCAATTATGTACGGCTTGCGGCCACGCCGGAAATTTTCAAGCACGTCGGCGCGAAGATTACGCTACGCGTCCGGACCGAGTTTGCCAATACGCGGCACACCACACTTGTCGGCATTCTCAGGGCGCCCCAGGCTGAAGGGAAGTCGGCTCTTGTTTTGAGCTGTGACTACGATGCCTGTTCTCCGCTGCCGGACCTGGCACCCGGCGGCATGCAGGCCCTGGGGCCTGCCATGCACCTGGCCGCGCTGGATGGCCTGTTGCCGTATCGCGATCAGCTTCAACGCAACGTGATTTTCATCAGTTTCGGCGGGCAGATGATGAGCCATGACGGCAAGTACAACCTCCTGCGTGTGCTGGGAGGCAATAGCGCCGCCATGGCAGAGAATGAGAATCCCATCCTGCGTGCTTTGGGGCGCGACGTGGCGGCGTCAGGCGAAGGCGAAGTCGTCAGCCCCATGAAGATGTACATCGAAAGGTTGACCCGCGAGAACGAAGAGGCGCTCGGCAAGCTCAATGCGATCGACACCGCCTTGCGGCGCGAGGAACTTTTCTCGTCCGCCGAACAGGCTCGGGATGCGGTTGACGCTCTTGAAGAGGGCGCTCGCGAGCTTTTCGACGAGCAGATCCTCTACGTCCTGAACGCCCTGATCCTGGAAATGTCGGAGCCTGCATTGCATACCAGGATCACGTTTGAGAAGCGGAAAGACGGTAGCGTCGAGAGCGACGAGTTCAAGGTCTACCAGGAAGCCAAGCGGATATACGAACAGGCGATGACCGTGGCCGGGTTGAATCTTCCGCAGATCATCGCACTCAAGCAGGACTATCTTGCACAGTATGGCGTGGCGGCACGCTGGCGTGCCCGGTTCAACGAGCTGCGGGCCCACCATGAGCTTAAGAAGAAGCGGCTCGCCCAGGATGTGGCGCTGCTTGAGCGTTTGGGGCGCTACCGTGAGAACGTGTTCGTTCATCCCTACCTGGCTCCGACATCCCAGGATGACGCGGGAGCCGCCGAGGATCTGACCTTTCTTGCCGGAGCCGAGAGCGACAATCAACCCAAGACATTCAACGAACTCTATATCTGGGCCTTCCAGAACAGTGGGTTGAGCAAATCACAGGTAAAGCTACTCTCCTATGAGAAGAATCATGAACGTAGCAACTGGCCGCACGTTACCGGATCCCCATGGAAATTCATCAACACGATGGGGCAGAAGGCGGGCTACTCCTTTTATGCGCCGATTAGCCGGAATCGTGGTCCGTCCTATCTGAAGTACTCATACCCCGTCGTCCTTCCATTCATGACCCGTACCGATAGCCTCAAGTACTCCCTGCAGTTGACCGGAGAAGTCATGCTGACGCTGGCCATGGGCAGTGGCGCCGGTAAGTTCAAAGGGCGTCCGTCACTCTTCGATCCCGAGTCGGCCAATTGCAACTTCGGCGGTAAGGTCCTCGTCTCCAGCGTGGGACAATCGATGGTGCCCAATTTCCCGCTTAGCGGTGCGCTGGTCTCGGGGGCGCGTGTGCTTCCCGTTCCCGTGCCGCCCGGCTACTGCAATGTGCCCTTCTATTTTGCCGATCCCTATGGCGGCTATGATGTGCCTTGCCACGTTTTAGGCTTTGCTACCATGCCGTTTGGCGTCGGCTATTCGCCGCTTGCCGTGGACTACGGTGACGATGGCGTCATCAACTACATGAAGGATGAGGGGGCAACAGGACAGCGCCTCTTCAAGTCAACCGGGATCAGCACCTGGGTGGTCGATATCATCCGAAACGTGACGATCGTCGTCTTCCGTGCTACGCCGGTTTCCGTGCTGGACCTATTGAATCCGCAGACGATGCGGGAGTACACGGGCGTCGAGCTGATTGATAAGCATGGCCTCGCGCCCATGGACAAGATCTGTCGTTTCCCGTCCTCAGGCGTGTCGAAGGAAGGTATCCACACCACGTTCGTCTCCCCCGATGAGCAGTTGTTCATCAAGCTGCTGTCCGGCACGGCGGATAACGAGTTTGCCAATGAGACCCGCGCCTTCATGCTGAATATCAGTGATGATTTCGAGCCTGATCCCGACCGCGAAATCGATGGCGACGGCTACCTGGCCCAGGACAACGCCCTGATCTACAAGGTGCCTTTCGATGCCGCCCGCTCGATGTCCTTCCTTAATGGCAAGCGCCTCGATCTGCAGAAGAAGCACCATATGTCCGACGAGCGCACCGAGGCCTATCACGAGAAGAGCCTGGCGTTGACGGCGGAGAGCGAGTCGGGAGAGCTGCCCATGGCTGAGGCGGCCCGGAAATCGCGCGAATCGATCACCTATTCCACCCTGAACCATCCGGTCCTGCGTGAGTCTATCTTCGAGGCGGTTCTCGGCATTCTCTGGTACCTGGGCCTGCTGGTCCCGTTTGTCTTCTTCTTCGAGAAGCTGGTCTTCGGGTTTGCGGACATCCGCAAGCAGCTCATGGCGCAGGGCATTGCGTTCATCGTGGTCTTCATGCTTCTGAATATCCTGCACCCGGCGTTTGCGATGGTACGCTCTT
>JADHWE010000110.1 GCA_016783675.1 Kiritimatiellia bacterium | reverse complement strand
TCCTGCAAATTCTCAGCATTACGCTTTTTGAGAAAGTTCCTATGCATAAAGTACTTACGGATTTTGATTTTGAAAGCAGACCCCACAGGCGTTGTAACCCATTGCCATTGTTCGACTTTTAACCGGACAGTACTGATTGGAATTTGGAAATGAAAGGCCCGTCCCGATTAAACCGAGTGGAGTGACAATGCTAGTCGTCCCTATCCCACGCCACCTTCACGTAACCGCCGAGGCCCCAGAAGCCCCCAACGCGAGCAAAGCCTGACCGCTCCGGTCCTTGTCCGCGTCGGACACGGATCCTGTAGACGGATTGGGCCGCGCGAAACAACGTGAAGGGGCCCCAGAGGAACCAGCGATATTTGGCCTCCAGGAGTTCCAGTCCATTATCTTTCGCCCAAGCGAGGAGTGCGGCCCTCGGGCCCATGGTCCGTCGCATGAGAATTATGACTGGCACAGACCCAATCAGCACAAACAGCAGAAGGGAAACCAGAAACCACTCATCGCGCGACATCGTGCCAATCGCATACATGCGCTTCTACCTCGCCCCAGCTTGCCCGCCGGGCTACTGCCTACCGGCTACTGGCTACTGGCCGCTTGCCACGCCGGAACCCCAAAAGGACGACCTGTCCTCCGAAGCTACCAGCGAAGGAGGCAGGCGGGTTCAATCCGCAACTTGTCGCGGCGGAGTCCCTCAGGACGAAGACGGATCCGAAATCCGAGATCCCCAATCGTGTCCCCCGGGTGAAAAGTTATGTATTGTGTCCCCGGAACTCCCGAGGGACAAGTCCCCCAGGGACAACTCTGCGGCCTAGCCCCCGCGCGGCTCTCACACTGGCGTGTCAGGAATGGGTCACCGCAGCAGGGGTGTGAGAAACTCGATGCTCCTCTCTAGCGCTTCGGTGCCACTGCACTCGATGGAAAGACACCCCTGGTAGCCGGCGTCTCGCAACACATTGAGACATCCGCGGATATCCACGTCGCCCTCGCCGACCGCGGCGCCGGCAGTCACTCCCGTCTCGTGCCCGGCGGTCTTTTCCCGCACGATGTCTTTCAGATGCACGTGCCTGACGTGCTTCACCACGGCCTTGAGTGTCTCGACCGAGTCGTTGCCCGCGACGGCTACGTTGCCCGTGTCGTAGTTGATTGCCAGATAGGGTGAATCGCTCAGGGCCATGATCCTCAGCAATCCTTCGGCGTTGGTCGTGTACACGCCGTGCGGCTCGATCGTCAACGTGATGTCGTAGTTGGCACACATTCTCAACAGCTCATCGAGATTGTATTTCATGATGCGAAAGGCGTCTTCGTCGGTCATCCAGTCTGCCTTGGGGCCTTCGGCCGTATTGACCATGGGCGCGCCCAGGATATGCGCGAAACGAATCGCCTTCTTGAGATAATCGACACCGTACACGGTATCCAGAAGGTTCGAGTGAGCGCTCAGGCATGCTGCCTTCAGGCCGGCGGCTTCAATGGCCTTGCGCATTTCCATCGGGTCGTCTTCCAGACTGGTGATGTTGCAATACCCGTAGACGTTCAAGAGGCATCGGCCGGTCATCACTTCCGGTTCGATGTACTCGAAGCCCAACTTTCTGGCCATCTCGACGGCGTACGAGAAATCCTTCTCCTCATGACGAAACGTGTCCGCCTCGGCGCACAATGTCATTGCACACATCGCTGCGACTCCTATTAACCGGTATTGCGGAATGCGCCTGCCTGCTCCCGCCGGGACTGGTCCGCCCAGGCCCGAGGTCTTGACTCCCCGATTATATCGCGGCCTGCGGCCGCGAGCAAATGCATTCCCCAGAGAAGATCATAGGTCATAGGGGAAACAGCGAATGATGAATCTCGAATCCTGAATAATGAATTTCGAACAAACGGCCGAGCCCAGCGAGCGTCCGCCGCGGCGGACTGGGCTTGGCCGCGCGTTCAATCGGCAATTGAAGATCGGAAATTGGAAATCGCTGTGTCCTGTCCAAGATTGTTGACCGGCTCCTTGACCGTGGATACAATATTCCCACCGGCCTGAGTCAGCGGGCGCCGGGCTAGCGACAGTGCCTCGACACGACATGCAAGGAGATCATGCCATGAACCAAGCTATATCCCGACGGGGGTTCCTGCAGAAGGCCGCCGGGGCGGGCGCGATACTGGCGCTGCCGACCATCATTCCCTCGTCGGCGCTCGGCAAGGACGGCGCGTTAGCGCCGCGCGACCGCGTCGTACTGGGCGCCATCGGCATCGGCAACCGGGGCAGCTACGTGCTCGGCTGCTTCATGCAGGAGAAGGACGTTCAGTTCGTTGCGATCTGCGATGTGAAGAAGCAGCGGCGGCAGAGCGTCAAGGCGCGGGCCGACAAGCACTACGGCAACAAGAACTGCAAGATGTACCGCGACCTGCGCGAGTTGCTGGCGCGCCAGGATATCGATGCGGTGCTGATCGCGACCGGTCCCAACTGGCACGCGACCGCGTCGATCACGGCTGCCAAGGCCGGCAAGGATGTCTATTGCGAGAAGCCCTGCACAAAGAACATCGTCCAGAGCCTGGCATTGGCCGAGACGTTCCGCCGTACGGCCCGCGTATTCCAAGCCGGTACGCAGCGGCGCAGCCTGCCGAATTTCGCCTTCGCGGTGGACCTGGCCCGCCTGGGCCGGCTCGGCAAGTTGCAGGCCGTGCACGCCCATCCCGGTGGTATGGGCACGGGCATGAGCGGCTGGCCGAAGGCCGAGCAAGCACCGGCGAAGGAAGAAGCCGATTGGGACCTGTACCTCGGGCCGGCGGCCTGGCGGCCGTTCAACCGGGGCATCCTGCGCAACGGAGGCGGTTTCGAAAAAGGCGGCGGTCTGACCGGCGGCGGCTGCCTGGAATGGGGCTCGCACTGCGTGGATCTGTGCCAGTGGGCCAACGACGCCGATAGCACCGCACCCGTCGAATACGAGCCGAAGGGCGGCCAGTTGGTCGCCCGCTATGCGAACGGCGTGAAACTGGTCGTTCGCGGCGGAGGCTGGCTCGGCCTCGGCTCCTGCCCGGTGCGGTTCGAGGGCGATACCGGCTGGGTGGAGACGGGCGACAGCGGCAACATGGTCTCGAGTTCGCCGGACCTGCTCATCGGTCGCGGCGCCAAGATCGGCGGCTACCCGGCGAACTTCCACGTGCGCGACTTCCTGGATGGGGTCAAGTCGCGCGGCCGCACGCGCGCCAACGCGGATGCGGCCTGCCATGCCCATATCGCTTGTCACTGCGCCAATGTCGCGCTGTTCCTCAAGCGAAAGGTCGTCTACGACCCCGTCAAACACGAGTTCCCCAACGATCCGGAAGCCAACCGGTTCCGGTCCGAGGCGCTGCGCTCGCCATGGAGAATATGATGACTATCACCACCACAACCTGCAGACGATATTCCGCATTGCTGGCCGCGGCGCTCGCGGTCGGGCTCCTGCTTCCATCCGTTCATGCGCAGGAGACCGCAGCACAGAAGCAGCGCAAGGCGATCGATGTCCTCAAGTCGGATCAGCATGCTTCCAAGAAGGCCATGGCCTGCAAGCACCTGGCGATCTGGGGCACGTCTGAAGCCGTGCCCTACCTGGCCAAGCTGCTTTCAGACGCCGAGCTGGCGTCCTGGTGCCGGATTGCCCTGGAGGCAATTCCGGATCCGGCGGCCGACGCCGCCCTGCGCGACGCCGTGGGCGGCTTGAAGGGCCGCCTGCTGATCGGCGCGCTCAACTCAATCGGCGTGCGCCGTGACGTCAAGGCGGTGCCGGTACTGACCGGCAAACTGACCGATGCCGACGCCGGGGTCATCTCGGCCGCGGCCGTGGCGCTGGGGCGAATCGGCAACGACCCGGCCGCCAAAGCGTTGAAGCCGCTGCTGACCAAGGCACCGGCCGGCGCACGCGAGGCGGTAGCCGAAGGCTGCATCCTGTGCGCCCAGAAGCAACTGAAGGAGAAGAGGTTCGCCGATGCCCTCGACCTCTACACGGCTGTGCGCAAGGCGAACATCTCGAAGCAGAAGACCCGGGAGGCCACGCGCGGAGCCATCCTGGCGATGCGCGAGAAGGGCATACCGTTGTTGGCCGAACAGCTCGAATCGAAAGACAAGGACCTGTTCGATCTCGGCCTGCGTGTGTCGCGCGAAGTGGCCGGTCCAGCCGTGACCAAGGTCCTTCTGGCGGCGCTGAAGAAAGCCGATCCACAGCGGCAGGGCTACCTGTTGCTGGCCATGGCGGAACGCGGCGACACCGAAGCGCTGCCGATGGCCATGAAAATGGCGGCCGGCGGCCCGCGCCCGTCGCGCCTGATGGCGCTGCGGGTCCTGGACGAGCTGGGCGATCCGGCAGCCGTCAAGGTGTTGCTCAAGATCATCCCCGAAGCGGACAAGGAACTCAGTGCCGCTGCGCGCAAGGCGCTGACACGCCTGCCTGCCGGCAAGACCGATGCGGCTGTGCTGAAGATGCTGGACGATCCAGCGGCGGACACGCGACGCTTGGCGCTCAATCTGGTCCTTCAGCGCCAGATTGCCGGCGCCGTGCCCGCCCTGATGAAAGCGACGAAGGACGCGGACGAAACGGTCCGCAAATCCGCCATGAAAGCGTTGAGGGGGCTGGCCGGCATGAAGCAGTTCCCGTTGCTGCTCGCCCTGCTGCTCGAGGGGAAGTCCCCAGAGGACATCCGCACGGTCGAGAGTGTGGTGACGGCTGTGGCCATGCGCAGCGCGCGGCTGGAGAAGAGCGACGTGGTCATCGTCAAAGCCGTGTACGGCCACCAGGCCAGCGGCAAGATACGGGACGTGACAAAGAAAGTCGCCGCCATGGCCAAGGCAGGCGTCCGCAAGATCGAGGCGACCAACAACAACTTCGGTGACCCGGCCAGCGGCACGGCCAAGACCCTGCGCGTGACATACCGGTCGGGCGGCAAGGTCGTCACCAAGACGGCGAAGGAAGATGAGACCTTGACGATTGCGGTCCGCACGGTGCCGCCGGCCTGCACGGGCGATGTGGTGGCCGCATTGCCGAAGGCCCGTGCCGAGCCAAAGCAGGCGCTGTTGCGTATCCTGCGCAGATTCGGCGGGCCCAAGGCGCTGGAGCCAGTGCGCAGGGCAACAAAGGATGCCGACGCGGCCGTCAGGGAAACCGCCCTGAAAGCCCTGTTCGAGTGGGAGAGCGACGATGCGTTGCCTGACCTGAAGGAGCTGGCCCGCACGGCCCCGACACCGACGTTCAAGATCCTCGCGTTGCACGGCTACATCCGGCTGATCCGGCAGCAGGATGCGCCGCCGAAGGAGAGGCTCGCTGCACTCAAATACGCGGCGTCGTTGGCCAAGCGCGCCGACGACATGAAGCGGGTGCTGGGGGCACTGGGAACAATTGCAACGGTCGAGTCACTGGCGATGGTGACGCCGCATCTGGAGAACAAAGCGCTGAGGGAAGAAGCGGCCGCCGCCGTGGTGGCCATTGTCGCCCCGATGAAACCGCGCGGCGATGCGGCGACG
>JADHWE010000109.1 GCA_016783675.1 Kiritimatiellia bacterium | reverse complement strand
TGAAGAAAAGTTGGTCCTATTCATTTGTCCATGAGACATGTTGATAATCAAGCGGTTATGAGAGTGTTCGAATGAGAACGCGTTAGGAAAACACGGTTTTGAAGGATTGTAGTACGGAAGACACGGAAGAGAGACTGCCCGCAGATGGCCGCAGATCTGCGCAGATGGGGAACGGAATCGGGAGATGGGAGAATGTTGAGCGAATCGGGCGGCCGGATTCTCCCGGATCTGCGTCCATCTGCGAGATCTGCGGGCAGTCTCTCTCTCCTCGAATCTGATTCAGTAGCGTCCCATAAGGGGCAGGGGGCAACCACGGACGGGAACGGATGGGAACTCGTCGTCTGCAGGGGAATGGCAGAATCATTAACAGCAGAATCATTTTGCTGTTAATGATTTTGCCGCAACAGCGGACGACGAGAAGCGGACGACCAGAAAATTGTTCTGTCAAATTCTCGAATGGAGGTCGGGCAACAGATGCCGAGATCGTTAGCAAAGTCGAGTGTTTGTGGTCCGGTATCAGGGCTTATGGGATGGTAGTGAATCTGATTGCATGTCTCTTCTAAAGCGTACATAGTGATATGTACATAAAGGGGGGATGATGAAGACGGTGACGCCGACGGCTTTGCGTAGGGAACTTTTTGGTTGCGTCGAGGAGGTGCTACACGGGCGGACGATTCGGGTGGCGGCACGGCACGGGAATGCGGTGCTGGTGTCGGAGAAGGTATTTCGCGGTCGCCGCCGGGCTTCCGGTTCTCGAATCGAAGGCCGGATCGTGGGTGATCTGACCCGTGCCGATGAGGCGCTGAGGGCACATGTGGCCTGGCCGTCGGAATGACGTATCTACTGGATACGCATCCGCTGATCTGGTGGCTGCTGGAGCCCCGTAAACTGTCACGTAAGGTTACGGCGTTGCTGACGCAGGGCGATACGCGGTTCCTGGTCCCGACCATGGCCCTGCTGGAGATGGAGTACCTGGTTGAGATCGGGCGCATTGAGGCGGAAACCCATGAGGCCGTGGCGACGCTCAGTGCCGATGAGCAATTCGATGTCATCGCCTTTGACGCCACGGTATTGCACGAGGCGATCCCGCTGGCCGGCACCCGCGATCCGTTTGACCGTATCATCGCGGCCACCGCCATTGCTCACCATCTCCCCCTGGTCACCCGCGATGACTGGATGCATACACACTTGGGGAAGAAATGCGTCTGGTAGCTGTGGAGCGAGAGGGAGAACTACCCCGGATAACTATACCGTAAACTTTGCCGTTAACTATTTCGAAGGAGTTTACGGCAAAGTTTACGGGATAGTTTGGGGAGAATCGGAGTAGTTTACGGCAAAGTTGACGGGGTAGGCTATCTTCTCCCTTCTTGCCGTTCTTCCCCGTTCGTTCCCGTTCGTTCCCTCCGCTCTTCGCTGTTTGCGGGCACTTGACAGGCCTTTGGGTGTTTTGCAACACTATCGGCCGACCTTTAACTACGGGAACTGCTATGAAGAAGCTTTGGCTTGGTGTTGTTTGTCTTAGTGTTATTGCCTCCGCGGCGGCGCTTTTCTTGACGGGATGTGATGAGGCGGAGGGGTTGGAGACTATCCTTATTAGTCCCAACGAGAAGGAGATGACGACGCGTGAGAATTCGATCTGGCTGACGGCGAGCTTCCCCGGCGCTACGAAACAGGACGACACGAACTCCACCTCAACGGTTACTGTAGGCGACCCGGTTGATCCCGACGATATCCTGCATCTCCCGCTGGACTGGGATGTGACGAATCCCGGGCTCGGACAGATCTTCGGGTCGGGCGGAACGAGTGCGCTCTATGTGCGCAACTCGGCTCTTGGCGTCAACACGATCGTTGTACGTGACCAGTATGATAACGAGGGCTACGCAACCATTCGGCAGAAGGTGGAGCAGTATCGCCTCGAATTGGTGGCTGTCTCGGGGTCAGCGAGCAATAACCTGAGCGCGGCCTATATCCCGGTAGGGGCGGTCACTGCCACCATCCGTGTCAGTAGCGCCATCGGTGGTGATGGACCCACCGCGCCATTCACCTGGAGTGTCGTCTTCCCGACCCGCGGCTATATCCTGGCCGGGCAAGGCTCCGATACCGCGGTCTTTCGTACCACCAGCGAGGACGAAACTGGCTTCAACGTTGTCCAGTGCACGGACGCATATGGTGTGATGGGTACGATCGTAGTTCAGATCGGAGAGGATGGCGATGATGCCGGGGGCGGCGGGGGAAGCTCCGACACCACCTTGACCTTGACCGCAAGTCCAGACCCGATTCCGGACGGACAGAACCAGTCCACCTGCACGGTCATCAGTACAGGCACAGCCCCCTATACGTGGGCCATCACGCCGCAGGATGTCGGGAATACCGGCACGATTGCCTCAGGGGACGGTACGTCCCAGGTCGTGGTTCAGACCAATGGTGACGGCGATTACCTGGTCAGTGTCACGGATGGCGCCGCCCGTAGCGGCCAGATCACCGTCACGCAGAACTAGGCGCGTCTTCGCTGAAGCGCTTCCGGAGGTCGGAGGCCGGAAGACGGAGGACGGAAGACGGCAGTTGCGGCTCGCTGGGGACAGCTCGCCCTACCTGACCGAGGACGCGTCTTCACCCACGGCAAGGTAGGGCGAGCTGTCCCAGCGAGCCGTAAGTCGTCAGGCATCTCCTGAACTCGGGCCGTCTAACACGGTTCTGTCGATGCAGTGTGGCCATTCCTCGGGTAACGAAACGAGGTCCTTGCGGACGGGATTCATTCGGATGTAGTGGGCCTTCAGTCTGAACTCCTCGTCATTGCGGAGGCGATGCTCGAAGAAGTCTGACTGCCAGGCAACCTTGAGCGTTCTGGTCTGATACCGTTTCCACATTGAGACGATGGGCCGGACTCCGCGCGACAGATCGAATGTCGTGATGAAGTGCACATGGTCGGGCATGACAAGCATAAGCCAGAGATACCAGGACCCAGCCTCTTCGTAGTATCTCGCGCTCTTCAGTAATTGGTTGGCGATGTCAGTGTTTAAGAGAGGGGTGCCATGTCTGTCTTTGCAGTTGATCGTGATGAAATGGCGTGACCCTTGGCTCACCCATGATGGTATGTCGTGAGCGAGTTTGCGGCGTTGAGGTGGTGGGTTCATTCTGTAGTTTGCGGCTCGCTGGGGACAGCTCGCCCTACCTTGCTGTTGGTTGCGCTCAGTGGTTACCGGCTCATCCTCACCACCGTCTCGAAGCACGCTGTGCGGGGGAACATATCGAAGAGTTTTACCTCTTTGATGGTGTACCCGGACGCTACCAGCGGGACCAAGTCACGCGCCAGCTTGTCGGGTGCGCATGACACATAGATCAGCTCACGCGGAGAATTCTCTGCAAGTGCCTCCGTCACGCTGCGATCCAGCCCCAACCGCGGCGGATCCACAATCACTAATGTGTCGTCCAGGGGCGAACTGTCCAACATCTCCTTCACAGCTCGCTCCACCATTGCCACTTCAAACGACACTCCCCCATCCCCTTCCGTGGGTTCCGTGCTTTCCGTGGTTCCTTCCCCTCTTCCGAGTAGCCTCACCGCATTTTGATTGGCGCATTGCACCGCACGCTCGTCCGAGTCAACACCCCAGACGGCCTTGCCCTCCATACCTGCTGCCAGCCCGAACAGGCCTACGCCACAGTAAAGGTCCAGGACATGCCCACAGTCCGACCCTGCAATGGCGCTTCGCACATGCTCAACGATCGAATCTGCAACCGCCGTATTCACCTGGTAGAACCCGCCCGCAGGCACGGTGAGGTCGCCCAGCACAGAGTGCTCGGTCAGCTCGCCCTTCATCCGGGTCACACCACGCACCGACTCACAAACCCCGTCCGCCTCCGTATATCGGAACGTAACTTCCGCACTCCGTCGCAGCCCCTCGATCCATCCATGCTCGCCGCGGAGTTCGGCCAGGCGTGTGTTGATCGCATCGCACGCCAGTGGACACTGCGACACGTCCAGAACTGAGTGGTTGTTGGCGCCCACGTAACCCAACACCCGCTTGCCCTTGTAGGTGCCACCATGCAGCCTGATCTTGTTGCGATAGCCCATAGAATGCGGTGATCCTACAGGCTCGGACAGAGGCACGTTCTCCAGCTTGGCCATGCGCTGCAGCAGCGACTCCAACTGCCGCTGCTTCATCCGCACCTCCTCATCATAAGCCATGTGCTGATAGAGACAGCCCACACAAGGGTACGCCGGCGCACCGTCCTCGCTGCTCGCCCGCAACGCCAGCGGACACCCGGGAGCCACCCGGAAGGGAGACGGTTCAATCACCTCCGCCAGCTCGGCATCCGCGAATCGCTTATGCCGATGCGTGATCCGCACCCGCACCCGCTCGCCCTCAATCACCCCGGGGACAAAAACCACGCGCCCTTCATCTCTACCAACCCCTCGCCCTCTATACCCCACATCCTGTATCGTGAGTTCAAGGGTGGGGGAATCTGTATTTCTGTTTGTCATGTTTTCCTGTCTCCTATCCATCAAAAACTGCTCGTAGATCCCAAGAGAGGGACGCAAGTGCGGGTAGGGCGAGCTGTCCCCACCGAGCCGTGCATAGTGAGCTCGCACATGAGGAGCGGCAGCTCAGTGCCTTGCACTCTGTCTGTCTCCGACATAGGCACACCTCGATCGCGGCTCGCTGGGACAGCTCGCCCTACCCTCCCTCACTCCGATCTTCGTCTCACCACTCGCGTCAATCCCAGCCTGTCGCGCAGCATCTTCAACAGTTCAATACCCACCACCCACGGCGCGCGATCATACCACTTCTCAACCCCGGGTATCATGACGGGCACGTCGTCAAAATGCTTCTTTGCCCGCTGGTGTGTGCGTCGAACGTGGAATCGGGAAGTCGCCAGCGCAACGGTGCCCAGGTCCGAGCGATCCGCTACCAGCCGCACCACCGATGCCACTTCCGCATCCGTGCCCCCCATATCTGCGGCCACGACCTCCACCGGCACGTCCAGTCCCGCTTCCGCCAAGGCCTCGGTCAGCCGCCGCAGCGCCCACTCACCCATCGTGAGATTGCGCTGATCCCGCCGTGACCAGGGTCCTTTCATGGAATCATGCGGCAGGAGAATCCTCTCTGTCTTACCACCGCCCTGCAGCCACGCCACAACCCCGCGCCCCCGCGCCCCGTCGGAGTTACCCGCCAGGATATACACCGCATCCACACGCGCATCGCCCGGCGCCCAACACTCGCGCGCCTCCAGCCACCCCGCCACCGGCCAACTTAAGAAGGCGGCGATAGCGAGGAGTGCTACAGCAGACAAAGCAAAGGTACGTAGATGTTTCTTCATGAACCGATGGAGACTTTAGCATGGTGGGCGAAGGCCAACGGAGCAAAAAGGGAAACGGCCCGCCGATCACTGCAGATTGGGAGCGGGAGAGAGAATCTCGCGCCAAGGGGCAGTCTCTCCTCCTTCGTACTACAATCCTTCAAAACCGTGTTTTCCTAACGCGTTCTCATTCGAACACTCTCATAACCGCTTGATTATCAACATGTCTCATGGACAAATGAATAGGACCAACTTTTCTTCAATATCCAATATCCAACAAG
>JADHWE010000108.1 GCA_016783675.1 Kiritimatiellia bacterium | reverse complement strand
GGGCGCCATCCATTCTTTCGGCTCGCTCGGAGAGCTCGCCCCACCCCACCAGCCAGGTAGGGCGAGCTCTCCGAGCGAGCCGCCAACCTATATATCACGCTGCCGGAACACGACCACGCCCAGGCAGAGCAGGGCGGCGGCGTAGACGAGGGCATACAGCGTTGCCATCCCAACATACGTGCCGCTGATCTGTCCACCTGCATTCAGTTGATCGCATACCCAGAAATGCTGCCAGTTGGGAAGAATCGAATAGAGGACCCGGGCCCAGAGCGAGTCGGCGGCGTGCCGGCCGAACAGGTAGTCGCTCATCAGCCCCAAGGCAAAGACGGCGCTGCAAACGGTCAAGATGGGTACCGTACCGGCCACGGTCGACAGCGCCATGGCCAGCGCGGACATCAAAACGAGCGCCATGGTAATCAGGAGGCTGACGGGGACGAGGCGCCAGTCGAGTCGACTGGCAAACGGCGCCCATGCACCCGAGCGCTCAAAGCAACCAGCCACAAGCATGCAGCCCACGAGACCGACGAGAAGGGCTGTAACGGTGACGGATCCGAAAGGACGGTGTTGCCTGTAGTTCGCAACGGCACCGATGACACAGGCCGCCACAATCGCCAGCAGCAAGATGCTGCCCGTCTGGCTATCGGTCACATAACCCACCACGCCGCCGCTCATCACGAATTGCTCCGCGATGCGCTCCACGAGGAGGGTGGCCAGTCCGGAACAGAGCGAGAACACGGCCACCACGCCCACCACACCGGCAAACTTGGCCAGAAAGAAAAGGTCGCGACCGACCGGCTTGCTCAACACTGCGGAGGCCGTGCCGCCCTGCAGCTCACGGGAGAGAGCCGTGGTGGCTGCGTAGCCGGCCACGAAGATCCCGAACACGGCATGCAACGCAAAGGCGCTGTCCCGTACCAGTTTCCCGTCTTCGCCGAAGCGATGCAGGATCAGGAACGGAAGCAGCGCCGTTAGCGTGATCGAGAGCAGAACCAGCAACAGACAGACCGGCTGACGCAGTACCTCCAGGGCCGTCAGCCCCGCCAGTGCAACCGCCTGTCTGAACCGGGTCATTAGCCCTCGCTCGAATCCTGCTGATCCATGTCCTGCATGGCTTCCCTGCGGCTGAGCTTGATGCGGCCGCGATCGTCCACGCCGATGCACTTGACCCACATCTGGTCGCCCACCTTGCAGATATCGTCAACGCTGCCAACGCGGAAGTTGGCCAGCTCGCTGATGTGCACCAGGCCATCGGTTCCGGGGAAGATCTCGACAAATGCGCCGAACTCCTTCACGCCCGAGACGCGGCCATCGTAGATGCGACCGACCTCGGCCTCGGCGGTTACCATCTCGACCTCGCGCACAGCCTGTTCCATGGCTTCGGCGTTCGTGGCGAAGATGCTGACGGTGCCGTCTTCCTCGATGTCGATCTGCGCGCCGGTCAGCTCCGTGATGCGGCGGATGTTCTTGCCGCCCGGGCCAATCAGCTCGCCGATCTTGTCGACCGGAATCGAAACCTGCGAGATACGGGGGGCATGCTCGCTCATCTCTTCACGCGGCGCAGGAATGATCGTCTCCATGAATTCGATCAACTCAATGCGGTTCTTACGAGCCAGCTCGAAGGCGCCCTCTACGATGTCCCAGCGCAGGCCGGGAATCTTCATATCGACCTGGAAGCCGGTGATACCTTCACGGGTACCGGCCACCTTAAAGTCCATGTCCCCGCAGTGATCCTCTGAACCGACGATGTCGGTCACGAGCTCGGACTTGTCGCCATCCGAGAAGAGGCCGATGGAGATACCCGCCACGGGCCGCTTGATCGGCACGCCGGCATCCATCAGGGTCAACGTTCCGACACAGACACTGGCCATCGACGAGGAGCCGTTCGACCCCATGATGTCGGAAACCAAACGCACCGTGTAGGGGTAGTCATCCGGCAGCACGTGCGCCAGTGAGCGCTCGGTCAAAGCACCGTGTCCAATCTCACGCCGCCCGGTGAAGCCCAGTCGTCCGGCCTCGCCTACGCTGTAGGGCGGGAAGTTGTAATGGACCATGAAGTTCTTGGATTCGGCACCACCGGCGATCGCATCGGTGCGTTGAATGTCGGACTTGGTGCCGAGCGTCAGGATACCCAAGGCCTGTGTTTCGCCACGGGCAAACAGGGCCGAGCCATGCGTACGGGGCAGCAGCGATACTTCGGCCTCGAGCGGACGAAGCTGATCAAAGGCGCGGCCATCCATACGCGTGCCTTCGCCCAGAGCCATGTTGCGGACCGTCTCGATCTCGAAGTCATCGAACGTAGCGCGGTGCTGTTCCTTGGTGATGTCCTCGAACTTCTCGAGCATCTTCTCTTTCAGCTCGTCCTTCACGGCGTGAACCTTGTCCTGACGCTCAAGCTTGTCGGCGATGACCAGGGCTTCGCGCAGCGCGCTGCCTCCCATTTCACGCATGGCGATGAGGAAGGGCGTCTCGGTCTCGGCGACCTCGATCACCTTCTCGGGCAGACCCAGTTTGCTGCGCAGCTCGAGCTGGGCGGCAATGATCTTCTCACAGGCCTCCTGGCCAACCTTCATGGCCGCCACCAGGTCGGCCTCACTGGCCTCGGCGCAGTCGCCTTCGATCATCATGGGCAACTCGGCTTTGCCGCAGTAGACCAGATCGATATCGCTCTTGGCGCGTTCATCGTGCGTCGGATTGACCACAAACTCACCATCCACGCGTCCGACGCGCACGCCGCCGACCGGGCCCATGAAGGGAATCTCGGAGAGGGTCAGCGAGGCACTCGAGGCCACGATGCTGAGCATATCAGAGTCGTTCACGCCGTCCGCCGAGAGCAGCATGTTGTTGATCTGTACGTCGTTGTGGTAGCCCACGGGGAAGAGCGGGCGTATGGGACGGTCGGTCATGCGCGAGGTCAGAATCTCCTTCTCGGCCGGACGTGTCTCACGCTTGAAGAATCCGCCCGGAAAACGACCGGCGGCGTAGAATTTTTCGCGGTACTCCACTTGGAGCGGGAAGTAGTCGATACCTTCGCGCGGCTCGTTGGAGCATGTGACGGCAGAAAACAGGATCGTATCTGCCAGGCGGACGGTGACCGAGCCTGCGGCCTGGTTGGCCATGCGGCCGGTTTCGATGGTCAGGGTCTTGCCACCGCCGATATCGACGGAGACGGATTGGATGTTACTCATGGTTTCCTCTTTTTTTTGCGAAGTCCGGCATGCGAAAGAGACTTCTCGCGCATACCTCTGGTGAGTCGGTGAACCCCGCGCCAGCGGGGTGCAGGCGTGCGGCAGCTGAAAACTACCGGCGGATACCCAGCTCCTTGATGAGCGACTGGTACCGCTCGCCATCGCGTGTCTTCAGATAATCCAGCAAACGCCGACGCTGACTGACCATCTTGATCAGTCCGTAGCGTGAGCTGTGATCCTTCTTGTGCGTCTTCAGGTGCTCGGTGAGCAACGAGATTTTGCTTGTCAGGATCGCAATCTGAACATCGGAAGAACCGGTGTCACCCTCGTGACGCTGGTACTTCTCCTGGATAGCGGCTTTGTCGATCTGGCTCATACGCCGAACTTCTTCCTCTTCTCTTTTCTTTTCTGTCTTTCTTCTAACGGGCACGGACTATAGTACGCGGCCGTGTCGGGTGTAAAGGCATTCTTTCGCGCTTTTTTCCACCACTGGGGAGTGTATCAGACGCGGCCCTTTTTCAACAGATCAATATCACGTGCGATCTGTTTTTTGAGGGTCTCCAAACTCCCGAACCGCCGATCTCCCCGCAACCGCTTAAGGAAGCCCACCTCGATATCGAGTCCGTAGAGATTGGTATCCAGGCCGGGCACGTGCAGCTCCAGTTCGCACGGCTGCGTGCGGGCATCGTCAAAGGTCGGGCGCCGTCCATAGTAGAGCACGGCATCGTGCCTGGTGCGGCCGATCGCGGCTTCGACCACATAGATACCGACGGGGGGGAGCACCTCGTTGTGCGGGTCGAGATTGGCGGTCGGGAACCCGAGCTTGCGGCCGATGCGTCGCCCGCTCTTGACCGTACCGAGAATGCTGAATGGCCGGCCGAGGAGTGTGGCGGCTTCGTCGAGATCGCCCGCCTTCACTGCCGCGCGCACTCGTGTGCTCGATACGGGCGCTCCGCCACGCACAACCGGATCGGCGACGGAAACGGTGAACCCCAGCTCGCGTCCCAGCCGGCGCAAGAGCGCACCATCACCGCTCCCGGCCTTCCCGAAGTGCCAGTTGCGTCCCACATGGATGTCGGCCAGCTGCGGCACGGCCGCCTTGAGCTCGCGCACAAAGGCTGTCGGCGCCGTTTCCGACAGACGCTTGTTGAACGGAAGCAGCAGGCAACCTTCGACGCCCATCCGGCGCAGCAGCGCCAGGCGATGACGGTTGGAGGTGAGCAGACGCGGCGCCTTGTGATGGCCCAGGACGCGCAACGGGTGCTTATCGAACGTGAGGACCCATACCTTGCCCCCGATGGCCGCCGCGGCCTCCAGGCTCCGGTTGATCACCTTGAGATGCCCAAGATGGAGCCCATCGAAGAAACCGGCCGCCAGCACAATGGGCCGGCGCTTGCGGCGCAGGTCGTGCATGTCGGTGACGGTGATCATGTTTCAGCTCGTGCGGCCGGCCGCGAAACGTGACAGCGGCAGCACGATCTTCTTCAGCGCGGCTTCATCCATCTCCATGATGGCATCGAACGCGGTCGTATCCTCCAGCTTCAGTTTGCCGGCCCCGGTGCGGCGGAGAGCCGACAAGTGGGCGCCGCAACTGAGGTCGGCGCCCACGTCGGCACAGAGCGTCCGGACGTAGGTGCCCTTGGTGCAGTCGACCTGGAAGGTGATATTCGGCAACTGAACATCGACGATGTCGAAGCGGTAGATATGGATCAGGCGCGCTTCGCGCTCGACGGTCTGCCCCTTGCGGGCGCTCTTGTAGAGCGGCACGCCCTTGACCTTTACGGCCGACACCATGGGCGGCGTCTGCATCATGTCGCCGACATAGCGGCGCATCGCCTCCGCGACCTGCTCGTGTGTGACGCCCGAAGCGTCACCTTCACGCGTCACTTCGCCGTCAGCATCCTGCGTGTTGGTTTCGATACCCAGGGTCATCGTGCCTTCGTAAGCCTTGTCGCCGGTCATGAAGTAGCTGGAGAGCTTGGTGCCCTTCCCCAGCAGGATCACGAGCAGACCCGTCGCCTGCGGATCCAGCGTGCCGCCGTGACCCACCTTGCGAATGCCGAACCGCTTGCGGATGGCATGCACGATATCATGCGAGGTGGGGCCCGCCGGCTTATCGACCAGCAGGATGCCGTCCAGGGCAGATTGATCGCGCGGCGGCGCCGGGGACTGGTATCGCTTGTCGGTCGTCTTGAACTTCGGGTTATTCATGGTAGGGCATCTCGGTATCGTCGGTGGCCGGCTCGGCCGGTTCGGCTGGTTCGGGGGGCTCATCCTCGGGGTCGTACGGCGGTATCGTGTGATCGTCCTCCAGCTCCTGCAGGATCCCCAACACATGATCGCCCTGCTCCACCGAGGTATCCAGCTCGAAGTCCAGCTTCGGGGTGTACTTCAGTGTCACGTTGCTATTGATCCATTGCTGGACCTGGGTGCGATGATTACGGATCTG
>JADHWE010000007.1 GCA_016783675.1 Kiritimatiellia bacterium | reverse complement strand
CCAACCCCTGCCTTTGCAAAAGCCAGCGCGCTGGGTGCGCCGATGCACCCCAGTCCGACTACAGCGATCGTTTTCTCGCGAAGTGGTGAAAGCTCCGGCACTCGCTCGAAAAGACCTGTTCTTCCAATGCCTTCCGCTGTCACGATCCAGCGTGCAACTTGCTTCGTTGAGCCTCGCTCCTTCTTTTTGATCTTGGGAGCCCGGCAGTGTGCGATAAAGAGCCAGCCCTGTCTTATGCCTCCGCCGGGGGCTTCTTCGGGGAAGCAAAGGCCTAGCAAACCGCTCTTCTTGGTGGACTGGAACGGCAGGATCTTCCCCGGCGCATCTGGTTCCTTCCCGGCAAGCCAAGCCAACACATCATCAAGCAATGTCTCAAGGCTCGTTGGTGGTTGATCCAGAGCTATCCAGGGACAGACGAACGATTCCAGTCCATGCCGTTCTGCCCACTCCTTGATGTCGGCTTCAGGGGCAGCGATCACGTCTTTGCGGTCGGAGCCTGCAATCTCGACAACCCACCCAGTCCAAGGCGAATCACGTACAATGGAAGTCCGACCTTTCGCGGTCGCGACTTTCATCCACCCCCATATCAGACCGGCAGGCAACTCTTGCGAACTGTCGATGAAGACCATCTGCCCTGGCTGCTGAGGAAAGTAGGCGCTGGCGGGTTCTGCTTGTGAGTCCTCGCCAGGGGTTCGCTCATTGTCATAGGCGTGGACGGCGGCTTCCTCCCACTTGGGGAGTTGATCCCTTAACAGGTCGGCCGCGGTCATTTGGGGTTCCCAGTGCTCCGAGGATCGACCGAGTAGACAGAGCTCCCCGTTGATGGGGTTCCAGTGACGCACGCTGCGATCGAGGGATCGTACGTACAATCGGGGCCGAAAATAGGAAAAAAGCTCCGGATATTCAATACGCCCGGAGCGCGCATCGCCCAATATCGATACGCGAACGTCGATGCTGACGACGCCCTGTTTCAGTAATTCATCGTTGAGATGGGGCTCGACGCCAAGCTGATCGAGCGCCTTCAGCTCTTCATCGAGGGAGCCCGCGTAGCGTTCCCACCATCTCATCACCCGACTTGTCTTCCGGGGCCAGGTTTGGGGCGATTCGGCGGCCGCTTTCCGGGATTCGGTGGCGGCGTCGCCGGCTTTGCAGGTTCAGCCGGCTGTCCGGGGCCGCCCGGATTCGCAGGTGTTGCGGGTCCTGCGGGATTGCCTTTTCCGGGGTTATCATCCTTTGGCATATCAATATCCTCCTATAAGGTTTCTACTGCGATCACGCTAATCATTCATCACACATATTGCAAGCTGTGACTGATGCGCGCACCGTGAGCACGTTGAAGTCCGGGCCATGCACATCTCCCCGGAGAGGCCGATTGAGTTTTTCGCGCTTTCCGCTATCCTCATGGTTCATGAAGAGGATTCTGGCAGGTGAATGAGATAGAGAACAACTATCAGACGCTGCTCAAGCGGGACTCGATTGCCGACCTGGAGACTGAGGCCGGTCTCCGGCACCTGGGACTGCTGATCGATACCGCGAACGCATTGCGGAGAGAGGCAGGGCTCAAGAAGGCAGTGAGCTTGGGTGCGGAAATAGAGGCCCGTTCCTTGTCCGCCGACGAAGTCTGCCGGCTGAACTACTTCCTGGCAAACGCCTGGTCGGGCCTACGCGGCATCAAGACGCGACCATCTTCCGGCTTCCCTACATGGGAAGATCCAGAGGCGGAACAAGAGATCCTTCACTACCGCACGTCCCTGTCATATCCCGAGTTGGACGATTCCCGTGTGCTCTGCCCCGCGTTGACGAACCTGGCGAATGTGATGAGTTGGCTTGGTCGCCCCGTTGAGGCAATCGCATATTGGGATCGTGCTCTGGCCAGAGATCAATCCTTCGGCATGGCGCGCGGGAACAGAGGGTATGGGATCTTCCTCTACGGTCAGTACGCACAGAGCGAGACGCACCGCCATGTGCTGTGGCGCCAGGCGTACCGGGACATTTGCCAAGGTTTGGACGGAAATGTAGAGGAACACGCCCGCGGCGTTTTCGAACGCGCGCAGCAGTCACTCGAAAAGGTCCTTTCGCCCCAGTGCCGAAATCAACCCGCCGCGACTGGTTCATGGGGGGAAGAGTGTTCGGCTCAAGAGCGGAAGTATCGTATGTGGGCTCTGGAGAATTGTCTCTTTCTGACCCCCACAAACGAAGTTTCGAGGGGGCCGGATTCAGCCAACGACGATCTCATGCTGCCGGACATGGTCGTTGGCATAGATGACGACATGCGTCTGCTCGGAATGATGAATCAGCTCAAGCAGGAGTATGCCTCTGCCCGTTACATTTTCTATACCGGTCTGACATCGTGTGGTCCGCATTTCAGTGATCGACTCGTCCGACTGGTCAACACATTGGATTACCCCTCATATTCGCTGGCTGCAGAACAGGAGAAAGCTGGTTTTCGCATTGCCTATTCCGTCCTCGACAAGATCGCTTTCTTTCTCAACGAGTACCTCGATTTGGGCATCCGCCACTCAGGTGTGAGCTTTCGCAGCCTTTGGTACCAAGCAAGCCAACGAAAGAAAGGGCTGAGACCTGCAATCACATGCCGTCGAAACCTACCCCTACACGGTCTGTTTTGGCTGAGCAAAGACCTGTTTGAGGATGCTCCCGGGTTCCGTGACGTCATCGCGCCCGAAGCGCGAGGAGTCTCCCAGCTCCGAAATCACCTTGAGCATAGGTATCTCAAGCTTCACGAACGAGAATGGATCGGCGCGGAAAACGCAACCCGCTTTGGCCCTTCGTGGAACCACGATGCGCTGGCATACTCAGTCTATCGGCACGAATTCGAAGCAAAGGCCCTGTGGTTGCTGAAAACCGTCCGTGCCGCCCTGATTTATCTGACTGGTGCCGTGTTTGTTGAGGAAGCTCTAAAGGAACGCGAGAGAACTGAACAAGATATAGTCCCGCCAATCCCGCTCGACTACTGGGAAGATGACTGGAAGAGATAGATCATGATGGGCAACGAGAGGCAACACATCCCAAGAGTGGCTGTTCCTGAAATAGGAGTGGCCCTGGAAATGCGCCAGTTCGTTGTGGCCTTCTTCGACATCTTGGGGCAACGCGAAAGCCTGGCGGCCATGGGGCCGGTGCCATCCAAGAAGGAAGATGCACGGGCGTTTGAAGAGCAGGCAGCCCGAACCCTCGGCGCAGTATTCGAGTTCAGGCGCCTCTTCAACGAGTACATGGCGGCCTACATCCAGACACCGCCGCCAGAATGGGTTGCAGGCCTGGCGTCTACCGATCAGCAACGCGTTCTGGAATGCAGCGACGCGGAGATCGGCTTCCAGGGCTTTTCGGACACCTTGATCGTCTATCTGCCTGTCATGAATCGACATGGTCGTTGCCAATGGCGGGGCATTCATGCGCTACTTGCGGCGAGTGCTATGCTAACGCCGACCTTGCTTTCCGTGGGCATTCCCATTCGCGGAGGGATGGAGATGGGCGTGGGGTGCGAGTTCGTGAAGGGAGAACTGTACGGACCCGTTCTACAGGCCGCCTACCTCCTGGAATCCAAGATCGCGAAGTACCCGAGAATTGTCGTGGGAGAGAAGCTTGCCCAGTTTCTCGATTCGTCGACACTCGATCCCGATCCTGCGAAGCGCGAGGGCATGAGCGGAGAGATGTATGACCGGCACATGTGTTGGGTGGGGACGGATGCAGACGGCAAGAGGGTTGTCGATTACCTCGGCCCTTCCGCGCAAGCAATGACCGGAGGTCACATGGATGAGGTGCTGAGGGGCGCTTACGCGTTCGCTCGCGCCGAGTTGCAGCGCCTACGCAGCGTGGGTGATGGAAAGCTCATCCCGCGCTACGAGAGGCTCGTGCAGTACTTTGAGTCCCGCACATAACGGATATTGCACCCCCGCCGGTTGGGGCGGGATCTGGCTCTACTTGCGTCGCCCCGTCCATGGTCCTCCATTCCGCTCCTTGAGGTACTCGCTCCACAGAGGCCGACAGAAGTCGCGCACGTCCTGGACCAGGATCTTGTCCTGGGGATCGGGCAATTGGGCGTTGAAGCGCAACTTCAGGGCAAGGTCGATGTAGGCTCGGACTTCCGTCTGGATCGAAGACTCAATTGCGCGGTACTTCACCCGCCGGCCTTTCATGCGATTGAGGTAATCCAGCAACGCGAGAATGACACGTATGGCCTGATGGTCCAACGCCGGGACGTCACGTGCACCCTCCATATGACAAGAGAGATCGGCCCAGGCGTGGTGCGCCATTTCCCAGAGGTCATCGCCGCCGAACGATGGCTCAATTCCCCTGGCTTGCCAGTACTTGTTCAGTCCATCACACGCATGAGATAGCTTGCCCCCGGTGTAGTTCGGATGGCGGTTCACATCATCGAGGACGCGCAAAACGTGGCCTGCGGACCACAGCAGCTTGTGGTCGGTATCTGCCGTGATCTCATTCGATGCATGGAAGAATCGTTGCAGGGCACCGAAGTATTCGGCGGCTTGCTTGACAGGCACGGTCTCGTCGAGCCAGTACAGAACTGGCCCCGCCCGATCCACGGCCAGCAGGATATCCTGCCAGTCCGTGGTCGGAGCACCATCTCGGAACGTGGGCAGATCGGGAACCGGCACCCATTGATCCTTGACGCGCCGACGTACCCACCAGACGTCCCCGTTCGTATACACGGCGAACTCAGCATTCATGTCCGCTGCAGTCGCGTAGCTGATCGCCTGCTTCATCGCCTCGTCGTGCTTCCGCGTTCGACGGGACTTGCACTCGATCACGATGTATGGCCGGTTATCCTGGAGCATCACGATATCGGCTCGATGTGTACGGGTGCCGACGCGGACCGGGCGCTCTACTTGCAGGTTGCCAATCAGGACCCCGTACGCACGCAGAAGCTCGTGAAGGCACCACTGGCGGACGTCTTCTTCCGGCTGAGTACGCTTGCCGTCGGATTCTGTCGCCGTGCCGGCAAAAAGCCAGGTCTCGCGACTTACGGTGTAGAAGTCCGATCTCACGTTCTTCTCCTTCCATCGGGATGGAGATCCACGCGGCCCCGCTCTCGCGAGTATACGTAGACACCGAGCCTGGGTTGATTGGCTATGTCGCCACCAATAAGCAGTAAGATGCATTCGGGGCAGTTTGTTGCCCGGTCGACCGCAATAGCGCGAAGGGTTCGGTTGTCCAACGTACTGGGCGTGGTGGGGCCGCCGGGATGGCTGTGCCACTCTCCGACATAGTGCTGCCTACCACGGCTTCGCTTGAAAATATCCGAGAAGCAGCTCGTTGCCCCTTTTGCTCCACGAAGGAAGGAGAATCGCCCACACACTGAGTCACTGGCCACTGGACCGTTGCCAAGGACCGCGGCGTGGAACCCATCTCTGGAGTACGTGCCGTATACGGAGGCACCCGTTTCCCGCGGCAAGTGCTGCTTACTAAGGATAAGCATATCCCGAAGACATTCTGCGGATAAGGTGACCCGGTAGCATTCACAAGCGGATATCCAGTGAAGAGGGAGGTCTCGCATCAGTATTCCTTCGACCATACGACCTCCGTTAGGGGCAGCGGGATGTCGTCCCGCATCGTGTTCCTTCGGATTACGACAGTCGAACCCCTGTCGCCCATTTCTTGACAGCAACGATCAGAAAGCAGTTCTACCGCGGATGCAACCAGCATCCATATGTGGTTGTTGACCCCCGGGAAAGTTGCATGCCAGCAGCCAATGTCCGGCAGAACCTTATCCTCATCCCTCACCTCGGGGCTATACTCCTCATAGCTGAAGGAAGCTCTGCCCGCTCGGATATCCCGGTCGAGCCTACAGATCGCCTTGTAACAAGAAACGCGCTTTCCTGATACACAGAGAGTCAACATCTTGGCATGCAAATTGAAGAAGATCGCCGCCATCCGGATCCCCCGCTTCTTTGCTTCCCGACTCAGCCACTGAAAGCCCCCCTCAGACATCCCGCAGTCCAGTATGAAGTCCGACGAGAACAGTTCTTCCGCGATCGATACACCCCGGGCAACAGGCTTGTCAGTCAGAGGGAAGCGGGCGGCATACCCACGGATATCCGAAAACAGATTGCAGCTCTGTAGGCGCTCTGCTAGCGCTTTCGACTTGAACTCGCCAATGTCACCGCCCGAAAGTGTGTGGCGGCACTGGTTGCCGATCTCAAATTCGTCGTAATCGAACAGACGAAGCTGTCGGACTCCTCCCCGTGCTAAGACCTCCGCGACAAGACACCCCAGCGCGCCACAACCGCATATCGAGATTTTCCGCTTGTGAAGCTCGCCTGGCAACGCACCGCGCGCATAGAGCGCGGCGCTCGACACATTCACGGACCTGCCCCAAAGGAGAGGCTTGTTGTCCGCGAATTCCCCATCATGCTTACTCCTCTTGAAAAGCCCCCCGGGCTTGATCCGCTTGTTCTTCTTGTCCTTGTGGTTATGAAACTGCCTCCTGATACCTTCAAAGAAAAGGGGCTGCCAGTGGACGCGAACCGGGTCGTCTCCTACTTGCTCGGGAATGGCATACCCCAGCAGAATAATGCAGGGAGCGGCGTCATCCCGCGACGCACGCCATGCCGCCCACAGCAGTGCATCAAAACCGATTCCTACACGGTTGCAGACCTCTGCTATCTCACCGTAGGTCTGAGCAGGTCTGTGACGATGATAGCAGAGGCTGTCGAGCAAAGCCCACACGCCGTCAATCTGAAGGCCACGGGGGGCGACAAGGGCGTCTGCGACGCCGAATTCCTCAACAACAGTTTTGTCAGAGTCACGAAACAGCGTCGGAAATATGCCTTTGAAGGGCTTCAGTGCGCGGAATGACACTGCACCCACCTGGCCGATTCTGTTTTGCCAATTGGGCCACGACTGTTCCGACTCCATCGTGTAAACGGTGGGAAGTGACTCTATTCGTTTGCGCAGGCGCCGCCTGCTGAAGTCGGGGAGTTCATACGGATCCCCGGCCGTAAGCAATTGGCCTGTAGCCGCGTCATGAAGCCATTGCCTCGTCCACTCGACGTAAGTCAACAAGCGCCTCTCATTCAACCGCGCTCTCGACTCATCAAATAGGCAGAGCTTTCCTGTCTCGGCATCCTGATGCGGAAACCCCCGGACATCTCTAGATTCACTGTAGATCTTCGGTGCGTCGTACGGGAACGTGCATGGAATATCAACCCGGACAGGAACCTGACGCGGGACATTTTCGATGTTCGGCGTAACGACAGTCTCAAGGTAAGAGAACCTGAAGACCGTCTCATCCTTCTCGTCGACAGCCTTCAGGTCATCCGTGATTTCAATGTTGCCCTCGCGGCGTAGGATCTCGTAGCCGCGATGGATAGGATGGGGAACTGTGGCTCCCTTCACCATCTCAACCATACCTTCTAGGCGTCTTGTCCCCGGTACTTGACTTGTGGACGAATGGGCCAGTCGCCGCCGCGCTTCTGCCGTCATCATCCTCTTCGCCGTCGAATCCATACTCATCGACAAGTTCCGTATCGGTCGTCACGGTGACATTCCCATCTCCGTCAATGTCCACGATGACGCATTCACGGTTCGCACCAAGATGGAGAATGTCATCACTGTTGACGTATTCCTTGTAAATCTCGATAGCGTCATCATGAGGATGATCATGCGGGCTTTCTGACTGCTTCGGTGCACTGATCACTATATACGTGGGCGTGATCTCGTCCATGTGGCCTTTGTACGGATCATCGTCGTCTTCGTCCTTCTTGAAGAACGTGCGCGAGCCATGGTGGCTTGCACTGAGCACGTCTGATGGAAGGCGCTCCTTGTGGTAGTCAGTGATGCGATCCTCCCACGCCGTCCGATCGGAATCGCCGGTGAGAAGCACGGCCTTTGCATCTTCGCCGTAAACAAAGCGAATGACACCACACTGCTCGTGAATCCGACGGGCCCTATCCTCTGGCTTCTCGCCTTCTATGTCTTCTTTCACGTAGTCTGCGGGAGACAGCACATTGTAACTTGGTTCGCCAATCGGGTGCTCGCATGGTTCTTCGTTCTGTTCCAGCGTGTTCTCTTCCCGAGTGCCCCGCAACTCGTACTCATTCTCCGTGCCGATGTCCTTGATGACTTCCAGCAATTCGTCATATGCGTCTTTGTGCTTCTTCCCAGGAACGTGGGCTGAATGCCACACCTCTTTGATGCCGACTGCGTCATGGATCGCCTTGACGCCTCTAACGTGATCGCTGTGCGGATGCGTGTTGATGAAGGCACCAAGCTCTTCGTCCAACAGATCCGTCAGCAAGGCCACCATGTCAATGCCGCCGCGCTCTTTGTCAACGTTGGTGTCAACGAGCAGGAATCGAAAGCTCCCGCCGTCAGGCACGACTAGTAAAGTCGCATCGCCCTGCCCAACGTAAAGGAACGCGATTCGGAATATGCTCGTATCACTCGGGATCAAGATGTCTCTTGCCGTGTTGCTCATATATGCCTCCTTCTGTCTCTATTGATTTGGGGTAAGTGAGTCGCATGCCGCCAGTAGCTGGCGCGCGTATTCTTCTGCCGGGATTCGGACCCAATCAGGGGTGAATCGAAACGTCCACAACACCAGCTGAACAATGCAGACAGATGCGCATATCCCCGACACCAACCAGTCCGCCTTGCCAGCCAGCAGATACCACGCCGTTAAGCCGGAACACCCTAGCGTGCCGACGATGGAGATCACGATGCCGGCCGACTTCATGCCCCACAGATTGCGTCGGAAGCCATAGTTCGTGTTTTCCTGAAACAGCAGCGCGTAGTCCTTGCCACGGGTCTTCTGACGTAGGAACGCCCCGCACGATTCGTAGACGGCGTCCGCCGCCTCCGGATTCGCCGCCTCGTCCTCGACCGTTGGCATTCGTACGCTCGGAATCAGCTCCGCAAGCTTCTCGTGGTACCGACGGCGCGTTACACCATCCAGCGTTGTGTCGTGATGTCGCAACATTCGGGTGGACGGCTTGCCGCCCCAAGCGTCATAGAGACGGGGCTCCTTCTTCTTGCCTTGGTCCCGTCCCACCTGGTCCATCACCAGGGCCATGCCGAGTGCCGAGACCACTGCGGATATGGTACCCTTCATCGGATCCCAGACCCCGCTGCCCACAGCGAGGACGACAAGGCACAACGGCGCCAAGACGATCACCGTGGGGTAGTACCGCGCCTTCAAACTGTACGCATCAAGTGCCTTCATTTCCATGACGAGACCTCCGTGCATGTGGCTGAAGAGGTATCTCTCGCATCAACATCCGCGCTGCACAGTAGTGACCTCTTGCCATTTGCGCATGAGTATGCAAGACTCCGCATGGTTTTGCAATGTTAGAGAATGTGAAGGTGAGAAATATGAAGTCTGAAGCATGGGTGTCTCAGTAGTGATGAGAGTCCAGATATTCAATGTGGAGCACGGATTCTGCGCGTACATTATTGCGAACAACGGCAATGTGATACTCATTGATTGTGGATTCAACGACACGACGGGGTTCAGACCTTCGTCATACCTGCCCCGCAATGGGTGTTCGGGAATTGAGCACCTCTTCGTCTCCAACTTCGACCAGGATCACATTGCCGACCTCCCGAGGCTGCGTGCTGCGTTGCCCATCACTCTCTTTTCTAGGAACCGGTCTTTGCCACCACAGGCACTGCGGCAGATGAAAGAGACTCAAGGGCCGATTAGCCGCGCCATGGATAGCCTGCTGGACATGCATGAGAAATGGATTTACGACGAACCCAATCCTCCAGACTTCGCAGGTATTGAGATTCAGACGTTCTGCAACTCGTACCCCACCTTCACGGACACGAACAACCTGAGCCTGGTGACATTCCTTCGCTATGATGGCCTCGGCATTCTCTTTCCTGGGGATGTCGAACGATCTGGCTGGCTCGCACTGCTGGAGGACGCCAGCTTCCGGACCATCTTGCGAAGCACGAGCTTCTTGGTTGCCTCTCATCATGGCAGACAGTCCGGTTACTGTGCCGAAGTGTTCGACTACTGCACTCCGTATCTGGTGATTGTCTCCGACGCCCGCAAGCAGTTCGCGACACAAGAACAGGACTACTCTAGGCATGCCCAGGGCGTTCCTTGGGAGGGCGGCGGCACGCGGTATGTTCTTTCGACACGAAGAGATGGAATGATCACGATCACAAAGGACGTCGGGGCATCGTGGCACGTCACGACCGGTTAACTGTGATGGAGGAAATGGAAATGCATATTGCTGCAGCCTCAGGCAAAGCCGATGTACCTAGCCAAGGCCAGGACCCGCTACCGATCACCTTCTCGAAGCGAGAGAAGCCCGCCGTTTCCCTTGATGCGCTCCACGTGTCCAGCGCCACCAAGACGGCGACTGCAACGAAGGAGAATCCTGATGCAGACTAACGCTACACTCAGCAAGGCGGATCGCGAGTGCGAGAATGCTACGGACGAAACAGGCGTAGCATCCGTGCCACTGCTCTTTGGCAAGAGAGAATTCCCGGGCATGGCCGCACGCGACCGGGCAAGCGCCATCGCCACGAGGATCTATGCAGGCACAAAGACAATCACCGAAGTGCAGAAGGAGAACGTAGATGCAGACTGAGAAGGACGGCAAAGACATTGCCGCCACACCGCAACGGGGCAGTATCCCTCTGGCTTTCAGCAAGAAGGAGCAGCCAGTGATGGCGCGACCTGGCAACAGCTTCGCCATGTCGGGAACAAAGACCATTACCAATGTGCGCAGGGAGAATAGTGATGACGACTGAGCGCAACGAGGAGCCATTGTGTTTTGCCAAGAGGCAAGCCGCCAAAGCCCAAGCCGGATGCTCCGAATCGGTTGCAGCCACGGCAACGCAGACCATTACGCGCGTAGCGCGCGAAAACAAGGACACGGACTGAGACATGCTTCTGATCGTAACGGGTACGGACGATGCAACCGCTGATCTCGTTGCCACGGGACTGAAGGATGCACATGTTGATTTCATGCGGTTGAATACCGACCAGTACCCGCAATCCGTCCAGTTGAGTGTAAGCTGTGGCACCGGCGGTTCGTCTGGCATGCTGTCCGTAGACGGCAGGGAGATGGAGTTCTCCGAGATTTCAGTGGTTTGGTACCGGAAGCCCAACCCGCCGTCAATCAGCGGGGATGTCCAACAGCCGGAAGCTCGGACCTTCGCACTGGAAGAGAGTAGAGCCTTTCTTCGCGGCACATACCGTCTTCTTGAGCATGCCTTCTGGGTTAGTCGGCCGGAATCCATCCGTCGCGCCAATGATAAGCTCTACCAGCTGCAGATCGCAGCGTCGCTCGGCTTCACAGTCCCGCGAACACTGGTCACGAACAGCCCTGAGAGGGCAGCAGCCTTTTGCGATGAGACGCCGGGCGAGAAGATCGTCAAGCCTCTGACAGGGGGAAGCGTTGAGTACCCCGACGGAAACGTGGAGCTCATCTACACTTCAGTTCTGACTCCTCAAGACATGGACAATCTCCATCAGGTCAGCTACGCCCCGTGCCTGCTGCAGGACTACGTGCAGAAGCAGTATGAGCTGCGGATTACAGTCATTGGGCGGCGTGCATTTGTCGTGGGAGTCGACTCCCAGCACGAAGAATCGACGAAACATGACTGGCGCCGGAACCTGTGTCAGGATGCAAAGTACTTCACGACAACAGTTCCCAAGGATCTCCTCGATAAGTGCTTTCTGTTTATGGATCACTATGGCTTGAAGTTCTCGGCATTTGATTTCGTGAAAACCCCCGACGGCGCGTACGTGTTTCTCGAGAACAATCCGAATGGCCAGTGGGCGTGGCTGGATCTGGACCTCAATAACGGAATGATTCAATACATGGTCGAGTTTCTCCGGGACGGGGGCACACGATGAAGATAGTGGATATCCTTGAGAAGGAAGTCTTCAGCGGTAGTGAAATGGAGACGCCGGAGGTGCGGAGTGCCGAACAGTACGTAGACAAGCTGCCGTCCGACAGCGCTGTGCTTGAACAGGTGGCTGCGGAGCTGACCCAACTCAATGCGGATGAAGTATCACGTTTCGATAGCTGGACAGCAAAGGGATCGGCTATGCTGGGGGCATCCGGCCTCCTGCTGGCGCTAGCGCCTCTGGGCTTTACGCTGATCGCGCCCGGGATGAGTCCACACTCCTGGAGCCACTTCTGGTGTTGGTTTGCGATGGTTGTTGTTTTTCTGCTTTCTTTGGGCTTGTTCTTCTTGGCCACTTGGAATTCTCTGGTCTCCCTGCGTGCACGTCCGCTGTGTCGACTGGACGAAGATGGTTGGATTTCCGGAACTAGCAAGACCCCCAAAGAGATGCAGCGCGATCTGGCAGCCGATAAGCTGGTCACGTACAAGAACAACGTGGACATAGCCAACCTTAAGGGGACGAAAGTGAATGAGGCGTGGAGGTACTTTTTCCTCGGATGCCTGGCGCAAGCTGTCTTCATAGCTGCTGCGCTGATACTTCGGACCTATTGGTCCGGGTAATCCATAAGGGGATCGATTTTGGAAATGCTACAGAAGAACGAAGTGACGCAGTGCTCGCCGCGTGCAAGTATCGCGCACGTGCGCAAAGGCTACGGAGTAGCGTGCAATGGTAGATAATGATCGAGGGGACATGATGAAACCTGAGCCTTGGGTCTCTCTTGAGGAAATCGCGCAGCATTTGGCGGTGAGCCAGGACACTGTGCACCGGTGGATACGCAACCGTGGCCTACCGGCCCATCAGGTGGGTCGGGTCTGGCGATTCAAGGTGTCCGAGGTAGATGGGTGGGTCCGGACGGGGAAGGACGAGAATTCAGGCCCTCTGAAGTAACGGAGTCGCGGTGTGAGAGTGGAAGACGTAGTGCGGAACAGATTGAGCTAGCATGGAAGCGCAAGTCATATCGAAGCAGCGTGTTGCGGATCACGGTGAGGTGTTGACCGGACAGCGTGAAGTCAACGCGATGCTTGATCTAGTGAAGCAGGAGACCGAGCGAATCGACTCCCGTTTCCTTGAACCGGCTTGCGGCACCGGGAACTTCCTCACTCCGATTCTTGAACGGAAGTTGGCGGTTGTTGAGAAGCGATACGGCAAGGCACAGCTCGACTACGAGCGCTACGCCGTCCTGGCCGTCTCTTCGATTTACGGCATCGACATACTGGAGGACAACGTTCGTGCTTGCCGGGAGCGGTTGTTCGTCGTGTTCGACAACGCGTACACGTGTTTGTTCAAGGAGCAGGCCAATGACGGTTGCCGTGAAGCTGTACGCTTCATCTTGGCGCACAACATCATCTGGGGCGACGCCCTTGATCTTAAGACCAAGACCGAACCGCGAGTACCGATAGTGTTCTCGGAGTGGTCGCCGGTCAACGGCAGCATGCTGAAACGGCGTGACTTCACTTTTGGCGGTTTGCTTCGGCATGAGGAAGCGCGACAGGCTTTGCTCTTTCCTGACCTTGAGAAGGCCAAGCAACTACCGCTCTTCTCCGATCTCGGTGAGGATGTCTACATTCCCAAGCCGGTGAAGGAGTACCGTCCCACCCACTTCATGGAGATCGCCCATGCTGACCAGTAGCGGCTACAACCCCGATGTGCTTTCCTGTATTGCGAACCTCAGCAGCGATGAGGTCTTCACGCCACCGCAAGTAGCGAACCGAATTCTGGACATGCTGCCTGAAGATCTGTGGTGCAACAGCGAGGCGACCTTCTTCAATCCAGGATGTAAGTCGGGAGTATTCCTGCGCGAGATCGCCAAGCGCTTGGACACAGGGCTAGAGAAGCAGATCCCGAATCGCCAAGACCGAATGAACCATATCTTCAAGAAGCAGCTCTTTGCGTTCGCCATAACGGAATTAACAGCCTTGCTCTCACGCAGGTCTATTTACTGCTCCAAGACTGCGAATGGGGATTACTCCGTCTGCGAGACATTCGACACACCGGAAGGGAACATCCGTTTCGGCCGCGTGGAGCACGCGTGGCAGAACGGGCGTTGCCGCCTCTGCGGAGCAAACAAAGAGAACTACGAGCGGGGATCGGAACTGGAGACCCACGCCTATGAGTTTATTCATACCGACGACGTGGAGGAGATATTCAAGATGAAATTCGATGTCATCATTGGCAACCCACCCTACCAACTGAGCGACGGCGGGTTCGGCGAAAGCGCGCGCCCCATCTATCATCTATTCGTTGAGCAGGCGAAGAAGCTGAAGCCCCGTTTTCTGTCCATGATCATTCCTTCCCGGTGGTTCGCTGGGGGCAAGGGCCTGGACCAATTCCGGGAGTCGATGTTGTCTGATGACCGTGTGCGCTCGATCAATGACTTCCTTAGCGCGTCCGACCTGTTTCCTGGCGTGGGACTGAAGGGTGGTGTCTGCTATTTTCTCTGGGATCGCGACAACTCCGGGCCATGCCGAGTGAGCACCCATTACAAGGACTGGCCCGTCACAACGGCAACGCGGCCACTCCTTGAGAAGGGGGCTGACGTTTTCATCCGGTTCAACGAAGGGCTGTCTATTCTCAAGAAGGTTATGGCCGTCGAATGCGGATCGCCCGGTTCCCTGCAACTGCCTGACAAGAAGCGCTTCGACCAGCTGGTCAGTTCGAGGAAGCCTTTCGGGTTGGAGACCACTTTCAAGGGCAAGAAAAGGAAGACGCGCAACGATCTGCTGATCTATCAGAACGGTGGCACGGGATACGTCGCTCGGAAATCGATCTCGACCGGCACTGACCTGATCGACAAGTGGAAGCTTTTCACCGGTCGGGCTGCTCCGGGCACCGGCAACAAGGACACCTACCCTCACCGAATCATTAGCACGCCATTCATTGGCGAACCTGGGAGCATCTCTTCGGAGACTTACCTCTGCATCGGTCCATTCGAGTCCGAGGGTGAGGCCGAGAGTGCGCTGTCCTACCTATACTGCCGACTGACTCGCCTGCTGATCCTCTTACACAAACCCTCTCAAGACACGACGCGCAAGGTTTACACCTTCGTGCCCACGCAGGACTGGTCAAAGCCGTGGTCTGACAAACGGCTTTATGCACGTTACAAACTGAGCAAAAAGGAAATCGCCTTCGTCGAATCCATAGTCCGCCCTATGGAGGCCAGAGATGAGTGACGGGTTCTTTCCTCCACGCCCACCAGTGAGGCCCAAGATCTACGCCTACGAGGACACGAATCCTCAGTATGAGGGCTTGCTCAAGGTTGGCTACACGACCGTGGACGTGCAGGATCGTGTTGCCCAGCAGTACCCGACAAAGAAGCCCGGGAAGCCCCCGTACCGTATCGTCCTCGAAGAACTCGCAATGCGTCGTGATGGGACAGTCTTCACCGATCATAACGTACACCGGATGCTTCGTATCAATGGCGTCAAGAACCCGGATGGTGAATGGTTCCGGTGCGCGGTCGACCAAGTCAAAGCCGCCATTGTCGCCGTAAGTACCGGCCAGCTCAACGAGGAGAACCGCACACTGGATTTCCAGATGCGGCCAGAACAGGCAGGGGCGATTGAGAAGACTGCGGCTTACTTCGGCAGTTGGCGGAGGGACAAGAGCAACGGGAACAAGCCCGCGCACTTCCTGTGGAACGCCAAGATGCGCTTCGGGAAGACCTTTGCGGCCTATCAGTTGGCCAAGAAGATGGGCTGGCGGAAAGTGCTCGTACTGACGTTCAAACCGGCCGTGCAGAGCGCGTGGGAAGATGACCTGAAGTGCCACGTTGAGTTCAAGGGGTGGCAGTTTATCAAGCCAGGTGGGCTAACATACGAGGAGGCCAACAAGAAGCGGCCGTTCGTCTGCTTTGGTTCGTTCCAGGACTACCTGGGCCGCAACCCGAGCACCGGCGGTATCAAGACGAAGAACGAGTGGGTCCACGCGACGAACTGGGATTGTGTCATCCTCGACGAGTATCACTATGGCGCATGGCGCGAGGGCGCAAAGGAGCTGTTCGAGGCGGAAGATGCAAAGGAGGTGGCGTTCGGCGAGGGCGAAGGCATGCAGTATTATGACGAGCAGATTATGCCCATCACGACGGACGCCTACCTGTATCTGTCCGGCACACCTTTCCGAGCCATAGCCTCTGGCGAGTTCATTGAAGAGCAGATCTTCAACTGGACCTATTCTGACGAGCAGCGCGCGAAGCAGGACTGGGAAGGTACAGGCAATCCATACGCCGCGTTGGCCCGGATGGTGCTACTCACGTACCAGTTGCCGGATGCAATCCGGGAAATCGCGATGCAGGGCGAGTTCAACGAGTTCGACCTGAATGTATTCTTCGCCGCTGAGGGTTTGGGCGTACTGGCGCAGTTCAAGTACGAAGACGAGGTGCAGAAGTGGCTGGACCTCATTCGCGGCTCATTTACGCCGACAAGCATTGACAATCTGAAGCTCGGAGCGCAGAAGCCGCCAATGCCGTTTTCGGATGCCCGCCTCCTCGGCGTGCTATCGCATTCCTTCTGGTTCCTCCCGAGTGTCGCGGCGTGTCACGCCATGCGAAACCTACTGGCGAAGAAGCAGAACCGTTTCTACCACGACTACGAAGTCATCGTGGCGGCGGGGAGCGCCGCCGGAATCGGGGTCGCGGCCTTGCCACCGGTACAGGAGGCAATGGACGATCCCCTGACGACCAAGACCATTACATTGTCGTGTGGAAAGCTGACCACGGGCGTGACCGTGAAGCCGTGGACGGGCATACTGATGCTCCGCAACTCATCCAGTCCGGAGACGTATTTTCAGGCGGCTTTTCGAGTCCAGTCTCCCTGGACAGTCATGAACCCGGATGGGGCATCGCCGAACGAGGAACAGGTCATCAAGGAGGAGTGCTACGTCTTCGACTTCGCGCCAGACAGGGCTCTGCGCCAGATCGCCGACTACAGTTGCCGGCTGAATGTGAACGAAACGAACCCGGAGAAAAAGGTCGAGGAGTTCATCAGTTTTCTGCCGGTGCTGGCCTATGACGGCAGTTCCATGAAGCAGATAGACGCTGCCGGGATCCTCGACATGGCGATGAGTGGCACAACGGCAACCTTGCTGGCACGGCGGTGGGAAAGCGCCCTACTGGTGAACGTCGACAATGACACGCTACGCCGCGTCATGGCTGACCAGAAGGCAATGGACGCTCTCATGAGTATCGAGGGTTTTCGCAATCTGAATCAGGATATCGAAACCATCATCAACAAGTCTGAACACGTACAAAAAGCTCGCAAAGAGGCCAACGACGAAACGCTCTCTACCAAGGAGAAGAAGGAGCTTACAGCCGAGGAAAAGGAATACAAGAGCAAGCGCAGGCAGATCCAGGAGAAGCTCATCAAGTTCGCTACGCGAGTTCCCGTCTTCATGTATCTGACCGACTACCGCGAGCGGACGCTGAAGGATGTGATCACGCAACTGGAGCCGGGGCTGTTCAAGAAGGTCACAGGGCTTACGGTGAAGGACTTCGAGCTGCTGGTTAGCCTGGGAGTGTTCAACACAGCTCTGATGAACGATGCAGTATACAAGTTCAAGCGCTATGAGGATGCCAGTCTGAGCTACACGGGCATCAACAAGCACGAGGGTGAAGACATCGGGTTGTACGACACGGTATTGACGAGGGCCGATGCACATCTGGTATTTGAGAATCTCCCGCCGGGGGAAGAGTATGGAGTATAGCCAAACTCCGCGCTGGCGGGGAAGCGATGAGACAAGCGCCGGACATCCGAGAACCAGAATATCAAGTGCGGCAAACGCCACTTTGAAGCCATCGGAGTCGATTTCAAGACGATAACCAATGCAGCGGAGGCTATTGAGTCGGCATGACGCGCACTCTCGATATAGGGGCAGAGAAGACATGGCCGAGCAAGTGGCTCGCTAGCGCAGTGCCGCGCGACATCGAGGAGCCCGTTGAGCTGTACCAGGAACTCAACCATCCTGGCACAGGCCATGCGCTGGCCTGTGAGCTGCGGGACGGTGCGATGCAGCGCATAGACGAGGACTACGCCGGATGCACCGCCTATCACTGCTGCCGCCCTTTGCGCCCTGAGAGTTATCGTGAGCACGGCCTTTGGGTGACAAGCGAGGACCGGTTACGAGAACTCGCCGCGGAATACTTCGGAATGCTGGATGGCTGGGAATCCGCATTCGATAGCGCCCTGAACAAGCCGGTCGCACCGCACTACGTTGACGGCTGGTACGGTGGCACCGTGGGCTTGAGCTTCACACCATTCAACTACTACTGCAAAGGCAGTCTTTTCGGCGGAAGAATGGCCGATGCCCTCGGAGAAGCCGGCAAACGACGTTGGCAGGAGATCCAGGCATTGACCAGGCCAACCGTTCTCGTTTGCCGCCTTCCGATGGATTGGATCACGGGCGAGAAGACCGATGGCAATCTGCTGGAAGACTATGCACGGGAACTGCTGCGTGCCTTCATGTCACAACAGGTTTTCGGCGACCCCTACGAGTCCCAGCGAGCAATCCATGTTTTGGCGGATATCCCACCCGAGAACATCATCGAGATCCGGTCTGAGGCGGGCCGGCGGGAAGTGAAAGGTGATGCGCTATGATCCGCAAGATGGCCAGCATTCAGGACTTCGGCCCATTCAAAGAGTTTACCTGGCCGCAGGAGCTTCAGAACTTTGCCAAGAAGAACGTTGTGTTTGGATGGAATGCCTCTGGGAAAACGTCTCTGTCACGTCTCTTCGCCTGCCTCGAACGGGGCAAGATGTTTCCCGATGATGATCATTTCGCGAAGGGCAGGTTCTCTCTCTCAACCGATTCCGGGTCACCGCTGACCGAGGATGGCCTTGATGAAGCGCCACCAGTACGCGTCTACAATCCCGATTTCGTTGAGCGCGAGTTCAGTTTCACGGAGAACAAGCGCTTGAACCTGATCAACGTCGTCATGGGTGAAAGCGCAAAGGTCGACCTGAAAGCCTACGAGACAGCGCGAGAGCAAGTTGCGAAGTTGGAGAGAGAGGAGCGGACGGCCAGCTCTGCTCTCGGGTCCGCGAGGGAGAAGCGAGACCGTTTCCTTTCTGACAAAGCTCTCGCGGTCCGCAATGCCATTGGTGTGAAAGGTAATCTCTTCAACACTACCAAGCTGGAGAGGCTTTTCTCGACGATGGACGCGAACGAGAAGCCGTCCCTGTCAGCTTCAGAGAAGGCCCGGCTGCTCAAGGAAATGAAGATCCAAGGCAAGCCCACGCTCTCCGCCTCGCTCACTCTTCCGTGGCAATCGGCTGAAGCCCTCGACACCTTCATCGCCACAGTAGAAGACGCCCTGGCAAGAGAGATCGTGAAGGACTCCGTAGAGAGTCTATCGGATGATCCGGCTCTGAACCGTTGGCTACAAGACGGACTCACGCTACATGACGGCAAGGAACGCTGCGAGTTCTGCAGTGGCGTCTTGACTGCCGACCGCTTGGCGAAGCTCCAAGAACGCTTCTCGAATGCATACCAAGAGCTCCAGCAGCTTGTGACAGAGTGCAGAACTACGGCTTCCGCAGCGAAGAATTCCGCTTCCATCTCCTCGGGATACGACAAGCATTCCTTCGACGATACTCTCTTGGAGGAGTTCGAATCTGCCGAGAATGAGTACTTGAAGGCGGTGGCAGCGCTGGACGGGCAGATCGGCTCCCTGATGGTGGCTCTTGAGAAGAAGTTAGACAACCTGTTCGAGGTCTCAGAGTACGCCACCGCCCCGCTCAAGCAGAGCTTTGCGTCGGCGGAGGAGTGCGTCAATCAGATCCATGCTTTGGTCAACCGTCACAACAGCCTACAGAACAATGTGACAGCGCGGCAGAAGGCGGCGTTTGATCGTTTGGCGCGTGACGAATCAGCCAACTACGCTTCCGACAATCATAGCCTGGCCAATGATATCGCACAGGCTAAAGAACAGCTTCAGAATGCGACGGAAGAACTGGGCGAAGCGAGGACGCTTCGACAAGAGACGCGGGCGAATGTGGTCCAGCCAGCAAGAGGCGCTGACACGGCCAACGAGTATATGCGGTACCTCCTCTGTTCAGATGCCATCTCGCTTGTGCATTCCGAATCCGAGGGGGGATATCACCTGATGCGCGGTGATGCCCCAGCCAGCCACCTGAGCGAAGGAGAGAAGACGGCCATCACATTTGCCTACTTCATTGCGACGCTTGATGACGAGTCTGTAGATCTTGCGAAGACAACCGTTGTCGTTGACGATCCTGTTTCCAGTCTCGACAGCAACAAGGTTCATGCGACGTACGGCCTTGTGCATGACAAGCTGTGGGACCACTGCCAACAGCTCTTTATCCTTACCCATCATTTCCAGTTCCTGAAGCTGTTTCCAGGCCCAAAGGAGGACAAGCGCGCGTGGTATGTTATGGAAGGTGATTCGTCCTCGCAGCCGACAATCGGCACATGCCCACGCCTGATCACCGATTTTCAATCAGAGTACTACTACCTATTCTATAGGCTTCACCATCTCGTGTCCGAGGACTCCAACTTCTATATCTCACGGAACATCCTGCGCCGATTCCTTGAGACGCTGCTGGAGTTCAAGTATGGCGCAGGTGATTTTCGCAGCAAGCTTGACCAGTGGTTCGAGGAGAAGCGTATTCCGGGGGAAATGTACGGAGTACTGAACGCAGGGTCGCACCCCAACGGTGCCGATGACCTTTGCGATCCACGCCGGTTCCGGGAGATGGTCTACCGGGTATGTTTGTCAATCAAGGCTAAGGACCCGGATCATCACCATGCCTTGGCTCGACATCTGAACCCTGACACCAGCAAGTGTAAGCCGCCACAGGACGGGTCTGCGTGCAAACAGTGTGCATTGCTAACGGAGTGATCGCATGACACCCTCCAGTACGACAGACCTGCTGCCTCAGATTCTCCCCATCCTGCTACTGTTCGGCCTATTGTCCGTCCTGATGGCAGCATTCAAAGCATTCCTGCTGCCAACTTTGAAGGGGCGCTTGGGGGAGGCGAGCATCAACTTTTGGGTGAAGCGCATGCTCGATCAGAATGTCTACCACCTGATTCCGGACGTGACGCTGCCGACACCGGACGGCACGACGCAGATCGACCATGTCATTGTGTCTCGATACGGAATCTTTGTAATCGAGACGAAGACCTACAAGGGCTGGATCTACGGTAGCGAACGGGATGCAAAGTGGACGCAGGTCATTTACAAGCGCAAGGAGCGCTTCCAGAATCCGCTTCGGCAGAACCACAAGCACACCAAGACGCTTTCGGACCTCACCGGTATCCCGCACGAGTATTTCAAGTCGATGGTGGTGTTTGTCGGTGAGTCTAAGTTCAAAACCGACATGCCGGCGAACGTCGTTCACATCCGGGAGTTCATTCGCCACATCAAGAGCTACCAGACGCCGATCATCCGCGATGGGCAGGTAGCTGAAGTTGCGGCCGTAATTCAGGAGTGGGCGGGCACAGTGACGGATGAGCAGCGCCGGCAGCACGTCAAGAACCTGCGTCGGAACCGGCGAGGGGTTGAAACAAGCGCCGCCGCACCAGCTTGTCCGCGCTGTGGGTCCGCAATGGTGCTGCGCACTAGCCGGAAGGACGGCAGTCAGTTCTGGGGTTGCCCAGGCTATCCGGCTTGCAGGGGAACGAGGAAAGCTGCGTGACACAGAATATAGTCATCATTGGTATCGACTGCGCCTGTCAGGCCAGGGACGTAGGCTTGGCTCGTGCTGAGTGGTCTGCGGGGCGAGCGACGGTGACGGATGCTCTGTGTGGCAGCAATGGGCTTCCGTCCATACCATCGCTGGTTGCAGAATGGATGTGCGGTGCCGACCACTGCGTGCTTGCACTTGACGCGCCGCTCGGTTGGCCGCAGGCCATGGGAATGCGGCTCGCCTCGCATACGGCCGGACAGGCCATCCCCACAGAGCCGAACGTCATCTTCAGGCGAGAGACCGATCGCGATATAAAGCTACGCTTCGGCAAGACGCCGTTGGATGTCGGTGCCGACCGAATCGCACGCACGGCGCATGCGGCCCTGTCACTGCTCGACGAAGTCCGCCAAATCGCCGATCAAAACATCCCACTTGCTTGGGATACTGGAGACCTGCGAGGCGCGAGTGCGATTGAGGTGTATCCCGCGGGCACACTGCTGGCCCACGGCCTTCCTGCAACTGGTTACAAGAAACCAGAACACCGACAAGTCCGAGCCGACATCCTTGATGCTGTCGGCGAGCGTCTGGTGCTTCCCGAAAACCAAGAGGCCATGCTGGATGACGCCGACTGCCTCGATGCTGTACTCTGTGTCCTCGCGGCTACCGACTTCCTCGCGGGTCACGCTATTGCGCCATCCAACGCGGAGACAGCACGCAAGGAGGGCTGGATCTGGGTGCGAGATGCTGCTGCGCCCGCTCCCTCAACGTCAAGAAGTGGTGAAAGAAGGGCCAGTCGATATGCCGCCGTCACCCGGCACTGATACGCTGCAGAAACTCGACGACTTCCTCTAGAGGGCGACGTTTCGACTTCGCCATCCAGTGTTGCCGGTCCAGGTCGTCGAGGAAGGCGTGCAAGAATCCGGTGCTCCACAGAGCGCGATTCTCTGCCAGGAAGGCTTCCACTGCACCCCTGACCACCGTGTAGGCTTCATCCGATTGCTGGGCAATCCGCGTCAGAGCGCCCCTCACGATGCCATCAATATCCAGCGTCGGATCTTTGGACTGAATCCTGTCTTCGTAGTGTGCCCTTAGCAGATCAAGAAGAGGCGCCACCGAGTCCGTCGCAACAAGAGCCGTGAAGACCGAGGATCTGTCAATGCGGTCTTCATACGGTAGGCGGCCCTGCTCAATGACTCTCTCTACATAGAAGCGAAGCGCATCCTGGTTCTCATAGCGCACGAGAAGATGCGCCGCTTGATCCCTGATCTCGCCTTCTCCATCATGGAATAGCTTCTCTAAGTAATCAGTAGCATGCTGGTTCCTCGTCCGTGACAGAGAATCCAGTGCAATCAGACGCAGGTCCTCTTGCATCCCTGGCAGGAGAGGGATGATTGCATCCTGTCCGTCGGGCAGTGCTTCCAGGGCACGCAGCGCTGCGAGACGGACGTTATGGGGAAGGCCCTCATCAACCAGGTCACGGATTGCAGGTGGCTTCACCTCATTCATCTTTGCCTCTGCACAGTAACGGTACCTCTCCGCCAAAACAGACTCATCCGCGCTTCGGGTCTCAATGACCCGAACGATCTGACTGCGCAGTTCAGCTTTCCCTATGCGGCGAGACAGATACGCCACCACCTGTTTTCGCACACGCTCAGGCAGAGCGTCGAAAGGGAATTGCAGGAATTGCCCACATTCCTCTTTCGATAGCGGCAGATCCAGAAGGACAGCTACGCACACTATGAGGCGAGCCCGTACCTGGTAGTTCGTGCCACCACTGTCGTTCTTCTCCCCCGCAAATCTGGTCTGCGGGATCGAATCCTTGATCCACTTCTCGAAGACCTCTCGCTGAGTCGCAGTGAGATTGATTCCTTCGGTTTCGGCAATCACTCTGGCCGCGGTGCCCACTGACCATGTTCGCCAGTGTCTGCATGCCTCCTCAATGAAGGCGCCTCGGTTTACTGGGTTCCTTGCCGCCTGATGGGATATGTCGTCCGCGACCATCCCGCTCACGGTTACGTCGTTCCTGGGACGCCATCGCAGGTCATGAATCGTATCCCAGTCCAACATGTCAGTACCGGCCTGTTCGAAAACGAACTCGACTTGCCGGACGTACTCTTCCTGATCAAAGAGAAGGTCAAAGTCCTGTTGCGGCGTCAGAATGGAACATTGCGGCCTCGGTTCCTGACGAAATGCCTCTGGGTCAACAGTCTCGAGGCGATTTCTCAGCCAGTCCAGGAGCTCACCAGGCGCCATTCGGTGCAAGATGCCGTCGAGAATCGTCTTGTCGAGATCGCCTTGCTGGTATCGACCCACGAGAACCTGCAGTTCTGCACGTGTTGCCAATGCAACCACGGCCTCGCCAACACATAACTCGTCCTTCTCTTCCAGCGCCAGGAGTGCGTCAATAGCGGCTTGGCGCATGTCTAACTCAATGAAGAACTGTGCAACGGAAGGTATGAACTCATGGTGGTAATGCCTGCTGAGAGAGGAGAAGAGCCTGATCACCCCGCGAAAGATGCCTTCGCTGGGTTCCTTCCGGTACATGCCAACCGCGCTACTGACGAAATCACCGAAGTCATGCGAGAGAAAGATCTCGTTCAGCCGATCCGGCTTCTCGGCAAAGTGGTCACAGATCCGGACGAGAGTCGCCTCACTAGTCGTTTCAGCCAGCGCCTCTCGGATTTCTGTGCGTTCGTTCAGTAGGCGGCCCTGTCCCAGCGCGGCGTCGATGCCGGCAAGAAGCTCGTCAATGAAATCATCAACACACTTCGATGTCCTTATTAGCCGGTACGCTTCCGCAAGCAGTTCAGAATCCCCGTTGGCTTGCGCTTCCTTCACGATCTCGCCGACAACGCTCTTGTCGCCCAAACCAGAGAGAGACAGAGCCGTTACAGCCCCTCGCCTCAGCCATAGTGGCCGCTCGGAATCTCTGAATAGGGACAGGTAGAACCCCTTAGCACGATCAACCATATCGGCAGGTACGGTTACGTGCTGGGCCACGCGTATCAGACTGGCGAAATGCCTGAGGTCCTCTGCGCGCTCGGCCTCATCCAGTAACCATGCCAACAGCTCAGGTGTGTCTGCAAAACGAGCCATGTCGTGTGTGCTGAATTTGCCCCACACGACAGTAGCGCCGCGCCTTTCGTGATCAGCCAGAATCGCCTTTACAAGACTCACTCGCTGCTCAATCGGCATGAGCGTGCTTTCAGACTGGATAGCGATCTCTGGCGCTGCCTCGACAAACCATTGCAGTACATCAGCGTTGGCAGCTTCCTCCAGCATGAACGAGGCAGCATTCCCGAAGGACGGGTTGACGTTCGAGCGGTCAGGGGGCACCCCAACGCAGTACTTGATCTTGTCGAAGTCTAGAGTGGACAGCAATCGGCCAGCCAGCGCCTCCTGGATACTGTTATGTTCGAACCGCCAGTAGACTCCACCGTTTCTGGCCACACTGTTCCAGATGCCGCTCATATTGAGAACGTCCCGGCTCTCCCGATTCGGAACCAAGCGAACAAATGCATCGTCCGTGATCTCGTTCGTACAGAGCATCTCCATGCCCAGCGCCAGTTGGCTCAGGGCATCCATCACTTGCTTCTGCCGCAGCCGTAGCACTCCGGCATCAACGCTTCTCCCCGCGTCCTTGGCAATCCGCGATTCAATGAGTTCTGAGAAGAACGCCGCCCGTCGCGCTGGCAGTGAGCCCTTCTGCTGGTAGACCTCTGTTGCCAGGGCCAAGTAGAACGGTACATGGAGCAAGTCCCATAGCTTCAGTGCTGACGCCTGTTCACTGAAGTCATCCCATCGGTCCCCCATAGCATCGCGAACGTACAACTCGATGCTCTTTCCATCCAGATGGCGAAGGAAGAACGCCGAGAAGCCGCTCAGATAGTCAGCGAACGGTGTGAATACCTTAGCTCGGCACGACACGAGAACCGCTGACTCCGGCTGCGCGTCACAGAACTCCTTGAACCGTGTGATCGTGGCTTCGACGTTGTCCTGGCCGACCTCGTCAAGCCCATCAAGAATCAAGACGCGGCGCGCGTCTGAGATGGCATCCCAAAACGGCCAGGATCTGTCGATTCGTGCAGCGAGTGAATCGGAGGGGTTGTAGCTCTTGAACTCAGGATCCCACAGCGGATAGTGTGGATTACTGGACTCAGCCATGGCATGAGCAATACGTCGGAGTTCCCACGATTTCCCCATGCCCGCGTCCGCAAGCAGCACAATCCGCTTGTGCGCTGCAAGGACAGTCAGCAGGTCCTCTCCCTTCTCCAAGAAACCATGCATGCTGCCGAGTTCGTGTCGGCGGGCGCTTACGCGCCTTATGAGGTAAGGGCTGGGAGCTGCTATCACAGGCTTCGGCGGTGGGTACTTCTCCGTGTCAGCGTGCAGCAGACGGACTATCGCATGTATCTGGTTCAGCAGCGCGAGCTGGTCCTTCTGCCCCTGCCGCAGCTCTTTCAGCTTGGCAAAGAGTCTTCCCCAGGCGACCCGCTCCCATTGCTGCAGTTCCGGAATCAGCTGCGTCAGTGTCTCGACAGTAGCCCCCAACACAGTCTTGAGTCTTGAGTCGAGCCGCCGATGGAATACCTCAATATCTGGGGGCCGAATTGACCACATCTCAGCCACGACGGCCTCGGCACTGAAATCATGCTCGGCCAGCATGGCTCCCGTAAGATTGACGCCTCCGATGATGGCCTCGAACTCATGGACGAACAGGTCGGCCTCCTCCTTGGACATCTCAGCATTCAGGAAGCCCTCGAGACGCGCGATTGCCCGGGTTTTGATCCGCCGGCTGGCGATCCGAACTAGCTGCCGTCGAACCCAGCCGGTTGACTGGCTGGAGAGGTATGACTGAACGACACCTTCCACAAGCTTCTTCGCTTGGGGCAGTAGCAGTACACTCAGGATTACGCTCGCATTCGCCATTGGCCTCTCACACTCCCGTAAAGCTCAACGTCTACCATAACTCACGGCACTTGGCAGCATTGGAGTGCGTCAATGGCCCCAGCGCAGACCTTACCGGACAGTGCCACCCCCGACACATTTGCCCACTGTGCGAGTTCGAGCCGGTCCCGTATCCACTGCTGTCCACCGCCCTGCCGGTGACTCCGGCATCTTATCTGATCGTGATATGCCGCAAGGCGTCGCCCAGGACTGCTACTCGCGAGTGGTGAGAAAGGTTTAAGTACTACTTATATGTACCGTTCGTCTGGAGTGTGATTTTCCAATGCAGACGAACATTCAAGAACGGATATGGGCTGAAATTGAGGATGCGGCTGAGAACCCTATCGTCATCAGTCATGAATACCTGGACGACGAACAGTTGCCTCAGGAAAGGCAGTTCGAAGTCCTGACCGAGATATTCAATACGAACGTACGGACGCATGAGATCCGGACCATCAGTAACCACTTCTCGCCTGTATTCCGAAATGGTCACCCTACTCACCTGTCAGTCATCGGCAGCACGGGTACCGGCAAGACTATTACCATCCGATGGTTCCTCGCACAGATCGAGAAGTTCTGCGCTGGCAAGGGAATCCCCTTCCAGCAGGTCCACCTGGATCTGTGCTGCCCAACTCCGTGCTTCCGTGCCCTGAACAACCTGGCGTGCCTCCTCGACGCCTCTAAACGCTACCGAAAGGGCGTTAGCCTCGAGGAGATCATGGGGCGGGTGGAGGCGAAGCTGAAATCATCGGACGGCTACTTGGCCGTCTTCGTTGATGAAGCAGACAACGTTCGCACTGACTTCAACACCTTCTACCAGTTTCTGGTCAAGCGCTTACCCAAGCGCATCGGCGCGCGTCTGGTCCTGATCTTTACCTCGAACCGGCTGGATTGGATGGAGAATCTTGATCCCCGGGTGAAGAGTTGCTTGAAGGTCCGCGAACTCAGTTTCAAGTCATACGATGCAGATAGTCTCAAGAGAATCCTGACCATGCGCGTCAAGAAAGCTCTACAGCCCTCCCGCATCGAGGAGGGCGTAATCGACAAGATCGCCGCCCTGGCTTCGCAGCAACATGGTGATGCACGCAAGGCGGTCAACCTTTTGCGGCGCTCGGCGGATCTGGCAGAGCAGGACCGCACCGCTATCACACTGGAGCTTGTCGATCGGGCCTATGAAGAAATCGAACGCGACAAGTACATCGACATGATCCGTAGCAGTCCAAAGCAGCTCCAAGCCGCGCTATACGCGGCCCTGACCGGCAAGCCACGCACGGGAGCACTGCACACTGGGCCCGCCTATCTTGTCTACGAGCGGTTCTGTTCCGAGACTGGACTGCGTCCCATCTCCCAACGCGCTTTCAGTGACCTACTGTACGAGCTCGATATGTATGGGTTCATCCGTGCCCGAACGGTATCACGCGGCCGTTACGGACGAACAAAGGAAATCCGCACATCATTCTCTCGCGCGATCATGTGCAATCTGGTGCGGACTATTCGGGAGACGTTCAGCATGCCACCAGGGGTGATGCCCCTGTGACCCGTGATCCGTTTGCCGGAATACTGGACCCATTCGCATGGTGGGACATCTCGGCTACCTACGACAGGTATTCCGGGTTTTTCGATCTTGCTATCTACTGTTCAATTTTCATTGCGTTGGCCCATGTTGTTTTCACCCGGCGATTCACCGGTCGTCCCGGGAAGGTCATGGCCACGGCCATCGGACTGGCGCTGGGGATCTCGCTGACTCTCGCTCAGCAGCAATTCGGATGGAACCTACGGCAGGCAGGCCCAATCGCCGTCTTCATTGCTTTGCTCCTGGTGGGCTTTCTCGTTCTCCATGTCCTGCTGCGTGTCCATGTTGCCTGGAAGCTGGCGGTGCCGCTCACGTACGTCCTGCTCTATCTGTTTGTGCGGGCGATGAGCCCATCCATGCTACAGGCAGTGGCCAGTCGTGTCCCATTCATCAACCTTCTGTCCGCCATCATCTTCCTCATCTGTGTATGGCAGGTAGGCGTTGCTCTCTGGCCGAAAGGGCGGGGACACGGTGAAACCGCGGCGTCCGACTCGTCATTCATTGCCGGACTCGACCGGAAACATGAACAGCGCGAAGTGAAGGTGGAGAAGCGCATAAGGAAGCGCTTGGCGCCCCAAGCCCAAAGGGAGACGGCTCGCCTTCAACACAACCTGGAAGCGCTGCTGAAAGAGTTGAAACGCGGCTCTCCGAACTGGAGAGCAATCTCCGAGGCGCTGTCAGGCATTGCGCACCGTGCCGACGATGTCGTCCAAGTGATCGACAGAATTCGAGTCTTGGATCGTAGACTGCGCAACTTCGACTGGCATGAGCTACAGGAACTCAGCGGCTACTGCAGCGACTTGGACGAAAAGGACCGCGAAGCTCTCAAGGAGCAGATCCTCTTGGAGCGCCGTAAGATCGTACAGGAGCACGCCATCGTTCAGCTGGCCGAACGCTGTGAGCGACGACATCAGTCGCTCCGGAAAGCCCTGGACCAAGCAGCGAAAGCCTGTTCGCGCGAAGACAGAGACAGCACCTCGCACCACATCTCAGCTGCCGTGGCAACCGAAGAGCAGCAGAGGGATGATCTGAAGCGGTTGCTCCGGGCCGAGAAGCGTTTGCTTGGCCTGACGCGTCTCAAGCTCAAGAAAGAGCAACCATGAGGTGAAAAGAATGCGATATCTAATCTATGCGATGATCATTCTGACAATCTGCGCTGGATGCGCGAATCAACCATCCCAACCGGATGGTCTCCCCATCGAAGACCGCAACTTCACACTGATCCTTCAATGTGCAGACGCCGGCAATCTCTCCATGAAGGTGAGAGGCAATGCGTACGTAAACAAGTATGACTTCGGAAAGAGCAATTGTTCGATGCATATCAGCAACGGAACGATGCGCCTCAAGTGCCCGAGAGAACCCCTGCGCATTTCACGCCTGGCGAGGGAAGGAGAGAAACTGCTGAACCGGAGCTCTCAGAAGTAATTCTCATCATATGCCGTAACTGACCTATAGATATCTTTCGGTCTGCCGGATCAGTTCGACATCTGCTGCGTGCAGATCCTGCCAGCCGAAAGCGCTTCTTCTTGCACGCATGAAGTCGCCGTATACCGCGAGCAGTTCTGCGCGGGCCTCCAGGCTGTGACAAGCGCCGTTCGACTTCTCACATGCCATATTTCTCAACAGGTCACGCAGTCGTTCCCGCAGGAACTGCATGTGATCACGGAACTGATAAGGAGAAAGAGATCTCGCCCCAAATGGGGACGAGGTAGCTGTGCTGCCGAAAGATGGATCTCCCACACTGAGTCGATTCTTGAAGTGCTCCTCGTCCAGGTCGATCCATCTCATAAACACGCAGCTCACTAGCTGCCACCTCTACGAAGCGTGAAGGCGATGACATTTATATGTTTTTCGCTTTCTTGGTGTCCGTCGAGATCCTCCTCTTCCTGCCTGGCCGAGATCCTTGGATGAGAGCGAGCGCCGTCTTGCGGTCCTTCGCCCATGTCTTTGCAGTGGACTTGAGGAGAATGGCTTCTATCTTCTGATCGCGTTCGGAGAGAGCCGCTTTCGGTTTGTCCTGGGCTTCTGTCTCGCCGTTGATGACTGGCAACGCGGCAACCGCTTCGATTGCGGCCACATCACCTACATGCGTGTAGTGGCGCGTCATGGCCGGGTTGTTGTGACCGACAATCGACTCGACCACGGCGAGGGGAGCATTGGCCTCACGGCACAAGCTTACGAAGGTATGGCGCAGGCTGTGGAATCCGACTTCGACAACGGCACGCTTGCCGACGCTCTTGTATTTCACGCCCTTCTTTTGGACGCGCTTCTTACCGGTGCCTGGTTTGTGGGTGCGGATCCCACACTTCGTAAAATGGTTCTGGATCCGATCCGTGACCAGGTCTGTTCGGGTCAGATAACGGGCGGCCATTGTGGGCAGCACATACTCCTCGGGAGGATTCTTAACCTTTCGCCTCGATCGTTTCCCGTGAGATGACTTGACCTGAAGCGATGGGGCATTGCGCACGTCGGCAAGGACTCCGGCCAGTGTGGGATGAATGGGGACATGAACCGGTTTCGCGTGTCCCCGACCCGTCTTGCGCGGCACCCGGATGATGATTTTTCGATTGAGGTCGACCTCGGACCAGCGGAGAGTGGCGCAGTCGCCTAGGCGCAGACCTGTATAGATTCCGAGCGCGAACAGCGTATGGAGTTCTCCCTCGGCGGAGCCAACGACCTTCTGGAGTTCCTCGCTGGTCAACTCGCGGCGACTATTGTGGTCTTCCTTCCTGCGTTGGATATCCTCCCAGGGGTTGACCCGAAGCCTGGCGCGCCTCTTCAGGACGCGGAAGACGAGCATGAGAAGGCGGACGTGTTTGTTGAAGGTGTTGGCGGAGATGTCAGAGGCCGCGAGTTCATCCGCGTACTCCTCGGCAACCGTGGATCCGACGTCGCGAAGTTCCACAATCTCCGGATGACTTTCACTCACCCATGACGCGAAGCGTCGATACTGCAGTTCATACTGGTGAAGGGTGGCTGGTCCGGGGTCCGGACGATTGCGTGATCGGACGAAGGCATCCCATGCATTGCCGATAACAACGGACGGCAAGTTGGCCGTTGCCAAGGCCTCTTGCTTCTCGCTCGTCGTCTCGATGCGTTGCTTGACGGTCTGAAGCACTTCCTCCTCGGTCGCGAGCGTGAAGGGCGCCATGATGCGCGCACGCTCGACGCGAGCTTCCTTGACGTCTGAGGTCCCGAGAGATTGGCGGAAGCGTCTGCCATTGACCTTGTACTCCAGCCAGTAAATGTTGCCTCGCTTGAAGAGGTGACCTTTGCGGTGCTTCTTGGCGCGGCCAGGTAGCGACTCCTGGACCGGTTCCGCCACTTGAGCCTCGACACCAGATGGTGTACCCTCGTTGTCAGTCGTGTTCATTGTGTGTCACCCAAAGTCGGCTATTTATTTAAGAAGTACCACAGAAGTACCACAGTCACGGGTGCACGGCAACAGAAAAAGGGCGCAAATCGCAGAGTTTATTAGGAAACGCGGGGATGGGGGCGCTTTCCAATGGCAGACTGTAAATCTGCTGGCTACGCCTTCCTAGGTTCGAATCCTAGCCCTGCCACCAGCCTTCGCTCGCAGCGCAGCGGAGGGCGAAGGCTGTCACGCCGTACTCGTTCTGAGCAGAGCGAAGAACGCGGAGGCGGACGATCTACCCAGCGCTACGAGACTACGGCTTGGCAAGCCATCCCTTACTACCCCTGGTCATACCCGGTCAGCGGGCGGTACCAGATGTTGCGGAAGCGGACCAGGTCGCCGTGGTCCTGTAGTTTGAGCGACTTCTCCGGTTCGTGCGGGCGATGCGGAGCGTAGAGGCCAATACAAGATCCATATTCAATCCAGCCCCAGAAACGGCAGGATCTCCCGCGACAGCACTTCGTTGAGGTCGAACAGGATGAAGCCGCCGGCGCCGCGCTGCTGTGCTTCTTCGATCTGTTGCAGTGTGGCGGGAACGCCCAAGCGACTCTCCGCCGCCGTGACGCCGATGCCGGGACAGAGCCGGGAGTCATCCTTGAGCAACGCGACCTGGCTCTTGAGCAACTTGTCAAACCCATCGAGGTGGTCGGTGTAGTTCATCGGCGCGACGAAATCGATCAGGCCTTCGTTGACCCAGCCGGGCCAATCCTGCGCCACGCTGTCTCTGCAACTGGGATACTTCCCGTACACCGCGGCCGAAAGCTGAATGCCCGGGCGCGCTTTGCGAGCCAGTGCGCTGACATCCCGTACCAGGCGGGTGATCTGGGCGCAGCGCCACTTCGTGTAGGCCTGGCGATCCCTGCCCTTCCGCGCGTCTTCCGGCCAGCGCCCCACGCGGCGACCCAGATGGACCTCGAACCGCTTGCGGCAGCCACTGCAATAGCAGCCGTATGAGCCGGGGTAGCGTATGTAGTCGAGGTGGATGCCATCGACCGGATAAAGCCGCAGCGCCTCGCGCAGACTATCCTTCTCGTGCCGCAGGTTGTCGGGGTGCGACGGACAGAGCCATGGCAGTTCGGCGCCGTTGTCGCTACGTTGCAACCGCCCGGCCTTGCGCAGGCTTGTCATGAGCGATTCCGGTGCGCCATCCAGTTTCCAGCACACCTTCCACAGGTGCATCTTCAACCCCTGGGCATGGCCTTCCGTGACGGCCGCTTTGAGTGGGTCGCCGTAGACCGCAACAACATCATCCACCGGCAGCACCTTGCTCGGGTAGAGCGCCCGTCCCGGCCACAGTACATTCACGAAGACGTCCGTTATTCCGTGCAGATCAAGCTCCCGGCAGGTTCGTCGCCAGTCGCCCGGATAGAGACCCAGTCCAAAATGGTCCCACACGCCCCGCATGCGCTGACCGCTCACACGGAATGTCGCGGCATAGGCCTGCGTGAGTTGACGAAGGAGGACATCCGACTGCGCCACGGCCGCGGCATACTGCTTCGCTCGCACCAGCTCATCAAGCTGTGCGCGTGTCTTGCGGGCAGCGGCCAGCGCGGCGGCGGCCTTCGCGGCACTGCCGGTCCGCGGCGCGCGTGAGCGAATGACGCGCTCGGTCTCCGAGTAGGACTTGAAGATCCCCAGCGTCTCGGCACGCCGGCGCGCCGCGCGCGCGGCATCCGGCCATACGCCCGGGTCCAGGGCGCCCAGCAGTGCGACAAGAAGCTGCTGCTTGTGCCAGGTATCGCCATCGTCCAGCAGGACGTGCGTCATCCAGAAACCTACGCCGGTCTGTACCCAGGCCGGCTCGCGCCGCTTACCGGCGGCATCTTCCCAGTAAGCCACCACCTTGCCGCGCTTCCAACGCGGCGTGACGGGGCGGATGTTGCGCGAACGCTGGTAGACCGTTCGCGGCCCGCCGGGCAGAGCGTTGTCGGCGAAAGCCATGCGTGTCCAACGCAGTGCCTTGGGGTCGGCCCGGTAGGAGCCCAGCTTCAGCCCCATCAACTGCGCCAGGTTGGGATCGGCGGAGTAGAAGACCACAAGGCGGCCGCCGCGCTTCGTGAACGCCTCAAGCACGGCCAGCTCAGAGGCCGGCAGGTTGGGGTTGTAGGTCAGAACAGCAACCTTCACCCCGCTCAGCGTCTTCCGCGACAACTTCTCGTCGGGCACGACGCGATGCGAAATACCCAGCTCGCTCAACCATCCGTCGATCCGCCGCGTCACGCTGCCGGCATAGTTGCGCTCGGATGTGTTGGGGGTGGATCGTGTTCCTTGCACCAGCACCACGGGCGCAGCCTGCACCGACACGGCGAATAGGGCACAGGCCAAGACACGAGCCCCCCTGCGACCTTGTGTCGCAGGAGGCAAAGATCTCCGTTTCCTGCGACACAAGGTCGCAGGGGAAAGGCAGGTGGCAAGCACTCCCCGCATCATGACGCGTTCTCTTCGAACGTCACGGCGACCTCATTCAGGCGTTGCTTGAGGTCTGCATAGGCGCTTTCAGCCGCCTCGGGGAGACCACTGATGCTCAGGATCACGCGGGGACCGGCATCGGTGTGTTGAGGCAGACTGGAGAATGTAAGGTCAGAATAGTCGGCCACAAACGTCTCCATCAGGTCGGTCAGATCGGCCTCGCGTGCATTGGGCAGCGCCATCGTAAAGCGCGCTCGTTCCGCTCCGGGCTCATAGTAGGTCTCCAGTATCCAGCGCATCATCGGCGCCGCCATGGAAGGGAAGCCGGGCAGGAAGTAGCCGTTCGCGATGCCGAAACCGGGCACCTGGTTCACCGGGTTGGGCACGAGTGTTGATCCGACCGGGAACGTCACCATGCGCAGGCGCGGTTCGGTCGCTTCATCGCCATAGCGCTCGATCAGGATGCGTCGCGCTTCGGCGTGCTCCTCCAGTCCCACCCCGGCGGCTGCCGCGGCGGCCTGCCGCGTCACATCGTCCGGGGTCGATCCAATTCCGCCACAGGAGAAGAAGGGACAGGGCTGCGCCATGGCCCACTTGAAGTGCGTCACCAGCACGTCCATGTCATCCGGCAGCACGAGCGTATAGGCCAGTCCGGCATTCCACTCCCCGCACAGATCCATCGTGCAGTGGAAATGCTTATCCTGCCGCCGCCCATTGAGGATCTCATCGCCCACAATGATCAGCCCGACCTTGTCAATAGCTTCGCGCGTCATGGACGCACTATCCCACAACCACCGCATCGACCTCAATCTCGAAGAGGAGGTCGTCGCGGCAGACGTCGGCGTGGGAGATGGCGAGGGGGAAGTTGGGGATGTTGTTGGCCTTGCAGTAGGCGTCGTAGATCGGCTTGTCCTGCGTGATGTTCTTGAAGTAGGCGATGCCGCGGACGGCGTCGTTCCAGCTCATACCGCGTGACTCGAGGATCGCAGCGACGACGCGCATCGTGAGGTCAACCTGCTGCTCGGCATCGCCGAGATGAACGCTGTTTCCGTCGGGATCGATGCTGGCGGTTCCCGAGATGTAGAGCGTGCGATGATCGTGCACCCCTATTTCAACCGCCCGACTGAACGAGCTGGAGTAATCCAGGGCCGGGCACTGCAGTGGCGAGGCCACGGGCTCGATCTTAGCGGCATCCGAAAGCGGCTGCACGGCGATGAGCCCCGCCGTGAGCGCCGCGCCGAACGGGTTGGCCGCGCCGATGCCCGTGCTGGCCGGAACCATGTGATCAAAGATGCCCTGCTCGTTGAACCAGGTCGTCCGCACCGTGTTGAATGGATCATACCAATCCAGCAGGCGGTCGAGGTAGAGCCAGGTGCGCACGATGTCGGTCGACTTCATTCCAATCGACTCCAACGCCTCGCCCATGCGTTCGAACACGGAGCGGGCCTGTTCCTCCCGCGAGGCGGTCACGTCGGCCGGAATGATGCCGCCGAGATAACAGTAACGCGCATCCTCGTCGCCATAGACTGACCCGATCGGCTTGCCGTCCAGGAAGACAGGCGCTGCATCCGCACCGCTGATGGCCAGAAGCTGCATCGCGAGCATTTCGCCTTTGCGACAGGCATCGCCCTGCAGCCAGGTAGTCGGCACATCCCCGGCCTGGGTCAGTTCGGAGGTATCATAGTGGTGACAGCCGCCGAAAACAAACTGGTGCAGTTTGTGGTGCCCGGCCGGCAAACGGCCATTGATCACGGGGAGATGCCCGTCGTCATCGGCCAGCAGGCAGACGTGGTGCTCTACGTGTGAGGAGAGCTTCAGCGTGGCCAGGTCAGGATTGATCTCGGATTGATTCATAAGCTTACTACTCTAAAGCGAATGGCGGGCACGGCGCCAAGTACTTTTCTCACTTTTTTGTTGGGGGCGAGGATAGTGACAACCAGGTTGCCCTCTGTGCCTGGCTTGAGCTTCTCAGAATTGACCTTTAGGGTAAGGATGACCTCTTTCTTGTTGTTGCGCTGCGCTGTCTTGACTAGCTCGAGTCCGTCCGGCGGCTCATACAGCTCACAGCGGGGCATCCGTTTAATGGGTTTACGCGCCGGGTTGTGCAACACGATCTCCGTCTCTTGCCCGGCCAGCAACTCAAGCTCGCCGCTTTCGGGAAGGTCGGTCTGTACGACGATACGGGGGCCTTGCACAACGGAGAGCACCCACTGCTCGACAGGCACCAGGTGGCGCCACAAGAAGGCCTGCATCCGGTCCTCGGCGGGTACGGCGGTCTTCCTGACAATGTGTCCGCCAATCCTGGCCTCCCCTTTCAGCGCAATCTCGGCCGTTCCCTCCGGCGTCTTCCAAGGCACAGTGATAGTGGCATGGGTCTTCTCCTGGCCGGGAGGAATAGCACCGCCGGAAAGCCGCGCCCCTTCGGGCCCGCCCGCCAGGGCCAACTTCACTGGCCCCTCAAAGCCATCACGCCGAAACACGTGCACGGTAAGGGGAACACTTCCACCGGGCGTGACACTCAACGTCGCAGGCGTGACGCGCAGGTCGAAACCGGGGCGGGATGGCGTGACGCGCAGTCGATAGGCGTGCTCTTTGCTGCCCTTGCCCTGGATATCACCAAGATGCACGGTGTAGCGTCCGTCGGCAGGGAGTTTCTCGACGATGTATGAATCGGCATGGTGCGTGACAAGACCCTCGCGGCGATCAACATGGTCATCGCTCACGGCGATCACCTTGCCGCCAGGCCCTTTCAGCTGCAGGACCGAATCCAATGGCGAGCCGTCACGGCGAGCCCGCGTCTCCACCACGACGGACTGCCCGGCGCGCCCTTCAAAGGCGTAGAGATCCCACTCACCCGGCTGGTTGATTCCGCCATGGACCACGGCAGGCAGCGTGATGGACTGTGCGCTGTCGGGCGTGTTGTTCGGTTCCTTCTCAGAGACATCCCCTTTCTGGCGGGCCGGGCCCTGTACCGCCGTGGGGATTGGCCCATTCATGGCCCGCGCATCGGCGATCGTGAGTCGATAGGTGAAATCCTCGCGGCCGCGGTAGATGGCATCCCTGATCTCGAGCACGTAGTCGCCATCCACCGGTACGTCGTAGATCAGCAGGGGGTCCGGATCAAAGTGGTCATCATCCACGAAGACCAACTCTTTGCCGTCGGCGCCATAGAGCGTCAGGGCGGCCTGGAACCAGCCGGGGACGGCATCAGCCAGGTAGGGCACAAGGCTTCGCGCGGCCACTTTGCAGACAAGGCGCTGCCCCTGCGTGGCATGGATGCGAAACTGGTCGATGTCGCCCGGCATGACCTGTCCATTGACAACGGCAGGCAGCGTGAGCTGCTGATCTTCCTCCGGCTCACGATCGTTCGGTTCGGTCTCGCGCACCTCGGGCACCTCCCCCACCTGGAACACGATGGCGTTGGACAGCCCCTTGGGCGTCTTGAGCCTCAGCTCGTAGGCGCCAGGCTTGGCTTGCGGACCGATGGTACAGCGCAGTGTTACTCGCTCGCGGAGCTGGGCGTTGGCCTGCTTTTTTGGATCGGGCCGGCGTCCCTTGAGGTAGCGGCCTTTCTCGTTGCACCCCTGCGCCTCGAACTCGTCGAGGATTTCAGCCATCTGATCTTCCATCTTCGTGCGCTCGTCGCCAGTCTTGCTCTCGACCGTCTGTTCCAGCTTCTGTATCCGGTTGCGTAGGCGGTTAATCTCCTGCGGGGTAAGCTCCTTGAAGTAGCCCACCACACGCGCGCGTACGCCCTTACCAGTGAAGACGGGCTCCGTGGTGTCTTCCAGAAACTGGCCGCCCACCGTGATGTCCACCTTCATCCCCTGCCGGGCACCGGCGGGATAGACATACCCGATGTGCGGATCCACGGCGTACGCAACACGACCCAGTGCAAGGAGCACGCAGGCAATTCGGAGCCATCCTGGAGGAGACATCCTCATGCACGAATCCCCTTCATAATCTCGTGAAGCCGGCCGGCATCCTGGCCATCGGTCGCTTCCGGCATGGCCTTGAGGGTCAGCCCCTGCGGATGCGGCAGCGTGGCCTCGGGATCGACGCCCAGCAGCTCGTATATGCTGCCGATCAGGTCGCGCGGGTAGATCTTGCGCTCCACAACATTCTCGCCCTTTTCATCCGTCGCCCCGAGCACCTGGCCGCCCTCGAAGCCGCCACCGCCCACGACCGATGAGAAAGCTTTACCGAAATGGCCGCGACCGCCGTTCCAGGGCGGGTCCCACTGGATTTTCGGTGTGCGACCGAACTCGCCGCCCCACCAGACGATCGTGGAGTCGAGCAGACCGCGATCGGACAGGTCCGCAAACAGCGTCGCCAAACCGCTGTCGAGCTGCGGCAGCATGCGCTGCATGCTCTGGAAGTGCTGCTTGTGCGTATCCCATCCGCGGTAGTTGATCGTGACGTACGGCACGCCCTGCTCCACCAGGCGCCGCGCCAACAGGCAGGACTGACCGAACTCGTGCCGGCCATAGCGGTCGCGCACACCGTCGGGCTCCTCGGTGAGATCGAACACCTTGCCGGCATCACCCAGGATCAGGTCATAGGCCTGTTCCTGGCAGCGGTCCGAGGCCGCGAAAGCGGCATTGCCTTTCATCCGGCGTCCCAACGTATCCAGGTCGCTCAGCAACGCACGCCGGCTCTCCTGGCGCTTGCGCGTGATCCCCTGGGCAACCACGCCTTCCACCACAAAGGGATCCTTGGAGGGATTGCCTCCCGTCGCGAACGGCTTGTAGCGCGTCCCGAGGAAACCGGCCTCCGAGAAGCGGCCCTGCGGCTTGGTCAGCACGATGTAGGGCGGAATCAACCCCTCGTAACCCGCGTTGTAGCCCTTGAAGTAGGACACCACGCCGCCAACGGACGGGTAGACCATGCCGTCGCCCGACTGGTGCCCGGTCTGCACCAGGTAGGAAGCCGTTTCGTGACCGTTCACGCCATGGGTCATGCCGCGCAGAATCGAGTACTTATCGGCCTGCTTGGCCATTTTGGGGAGCATCTGGCCAATCTGAATACCATCCACGTTCGTCGCGATGGGCTTGTCGTATGCACCATAGTAGTCATAGCCGGCGCCCGGCTTGGGATCAAACGTATCGAGGTGGGCCGGGCCGCCCCACATCCATATCTGGATGACCGACTTGGCCAACGGCTGTGGCGCCACGGCCGCACGGACGAGCAGTGGATCGTACAGGGCCAGTCCGGCCGCGCCCGCCAGGGAGGTCTTCAGCATATCGCGCCGTGTTATTGTCATATCAATACTCCCTAGTGCAGTCTGGCGATCAGGTAAGCCTCGGCTCGCGAGGACGCTCGCCCTCCATAGGTTCAGCTAATGCCTGTAGAGAAACTCCTTGCTGTTCAGCAGTGCCCACGCCAGATCCTGATACGCTTCGTGCTTCTTCACCACTCCCGACGCGCCGTAAGCCAGTGCCGTTTTTCTCTCGGCCTCAGAAGGATGGCGTGAGAGCAGGGCCAGGTAGAACAGGTCGATGACAGCCGCCGGTCGCCACTTGACCCGCTTGGGCAGTTCACGCAGGACCCGGCTCCGCTGGATCTTCAGCTGAACATGGGTCGAGTTCAGCAGATGCAGGCGCTGCGTATCGGTCGGGTCGTTATTACGCTCCGACTCCATCCCGGTGTCGCGCGGGGGGCGGCCGAACATGTCCAGGAACGGACTCGTGATGCTGCCGTCCCCCAGCGTTATGGCGCGATGCCGGGGAGGAATGAACGTAAATGGCTCGGGAATTTCGCTCGTGTAGCTCTCGGTGCTGCCGGTGATCTGGTTGATGGCATCGATCAACACCTCGGCTTCAAGGCGACGCACGAGGTAGTGGGAGAAGCCGCGCTCATCGGCGGCATTGCTCTCGTTGTGCTCGCACGAACGCTGGTAGGTCTCGGAGTTCAGGATCAGGCGGTAGATGTGGCGCAGGTCGTAGTTGTGGGTCACGAGATCCGTCTCCAGCCATCTGAGCAGTTCCGGGTGCGAGGGGGGATTGCCCGGGCGGATGTCGTCCGGTTCATGGATGATGCCGCGCCCGATCAGCCATGCCCAGATACGATTCACGATGTTACGGGCGAAATAGGGATTGTCCGGCGTGGTCAGCCACTCCGCAAACACGTCGCGCGGATCCTGGTCCGCACTCAGCTTCACGGGGGTCCCATCGGGGAACACAGCCCCCTTGGGCGCGCCTTCTTCCAGCGCGCGCGGCAGATCGAAGAACAGGACCTCTTCTTTCCACTCCGCCGTGCCCTTGTAGCCGAGGCGCGTGAAAAACGCGGTCATGCCGTCCCGGCGCGCTTTTGGCCACTTGTCAGCCCGCTCCCCCATAAAGGTCAACGCCACGGTCGTGGCCAGGGCCGCCGGCTTGCGTTCGGGCATGGCGCGGTAGAAGTTGACAGGAGGATCCCTGAAGTTGCTGCCCGACGCCGTCAGAAGCGCATGGGCGAATTGGTCATAGGGCATGTTGTCGCGAACGGCATCCGTTAACCAGCGCTGGTAGGCCTGCACCGCATTGGGCCAGAGCTTGCTGGGAAACTCGGCCTTGACCCGCAGTATGTCACACCACTTCATCCCCCAGTAGTCGCCAAACTCCTCGCGCGCAAAAAGTTTCTCGATCAACTGGGCTCGCTTGCGGGGGTTCTCGCTGGCCAGGAACGCGCGTACCTCGTAGATTCGCGGCACCGTTCCGATCATGTCCAGGTAGACACGGCGTACGAAGACCTCGTCGGAACAGCGCGGGGAGCACGACATGCCGTCCGCATCCAACTTCTGAAGCACGAGCCGGTCGATTTCATTGGCCGACACAACCCCCTGGAGCAGGGCCAGCAAGCAGGCAACTACGGATGGGCTACAGAGCGGTTTCATCGGACAATCAATATACTCCAGGAGAGGACGCAGTGTCCCCTCTAATATGTAAACGCGGCAGCAAGGTCAGTTATTGCAAAACTTGTTTCTGCGTGCCATAATCCGCCCTTTTCGTCGTTTAACAACCAGAAACAGGGACGGGGATCATGGAAAATATTCCGGTGGCTGATGCGAGGACTTTTGCTGTCATGGGGCACACAGGGAGCGGCAAGACGACGCTCGTGGACGCGCTGCTCTTCAAGCTGGGATTGAATGACCGGTTAGGCCTGGTCGACAACGGCTCCAGCATGGCCGATTTCACAGAAGAGGAGAAAGGGCGCAAGATCACAATTGTCTCCAAGCCCTTCGCCGCGCCCTACAAGGCAACGAACGGCAAGCAGCGCGCCCTGACGTTCGTGGACACCCCGGGCTACATGGATTTCTACGGCCAGGTCATTTCCGCCTGCCGCGCCACCGGCACGGCCCTGATCGCGGTTGACGCGGTCTCCGGCGTCCAGGTCGGCACCCGCCAGGTCTGGAAACACGCCAAGCGCGCCGGGCTGGCCCGCGGATTCGTGGTAACCGGCCTCGACCGTGACAACGCCAACTTCGATAAGGTGATCGGCGAGATCCAGTCGACCTTCGGTAACGGCTGCGTGCCGGTGGTTCTGCCCGCCGACGACGCCTCGTCCGTGGTCGACGTGCTCGCCGCACAGAACGTGCCGGATGACATGGCCGCCCAGGTTGAAGAAGCCAAGGGCGCGCTGGTCGAACTGGCGGCTGAGACGGATGACACCCTGATCGAGAAGTTCCTCGGCGGCGAAGACCTCTCCCCCGACGAGATCGCGGCGGGGCTCCACGTGGCGGTCGACTCCGGCGGCCTCTGCCCCATCTTCGTGGCCATGCCCCTCAAGGACATCGGCGTCACCGAGCTGCTGGACGGCATCTGCCGCCTTTTCCGCTCGCCGCTCGACCGCGAGATCAAGGACAAGGAAGGCAACGTCGTCAATACGGCCGAGGATGCCCCCTTCACCGGGTTCGTCTGGCGCTCGGTCAACGACCCGTTTGTCGGTCAGCTCAATTTCGTGCGCGTTCTGGGCGGAACGCTCAAAGGCGACTGCGAACTGCAGAACACCTCGCGCGAGCACAAGGAGCGCATGGGCAACATGCTGCGGATCAACGGCAAGAAGCAGGAGGCTGTTTCCGAGGCCACCCCGGGCGACATCGTCGCGATTCCCAAGCTGAAGAACACGCACGTGGGCGATACGCTCTGCGCCGCGGGCGGCACCACGGTGATGGATGCGATCCGATTCCCGAAGCCGGTCATGTTCCAGGCGGTCGAAGCCCTGACGCAGGCCGACGAAGACAAGATCGGACTGGCCCTGACTCGCGTCTGCGAGGAAGACCCCACCCTGCATGTCGACCGCAATGCGCAGACCCACGAAGTCGTGCTGCAGGGCCTGGGCGATGTGCACATCGACGTTGCGGTCGGCATGATGAAGAGCCGCAGCAACGTCTCCGTTAGCTTGAGCACGCCCAAAGTGCCCTACATGGAGACGGTCACCGCCATGGGCGAAGGCCACTATAAGCACAAGAAGCAGTCCGGCGGACGCGGCCAGTACGGCGAGGTCTACCTGCGTGTCGAACCCCTGCCCGAAGGCGATGAGGATGCGTTCGTCAATGCAATCGTCGGCGGTGTGATTCCCGGAAACTTCATCCCGGGGGTCCAAAAGGGCTTGGTCGACGGCATGACCTCCGGCTCCGTGGCCGGGTATCCGGTTACCAAGGTAAAAGCCACGCTCTATGACGGGTCGTACCACGATGTCGACTCCTCCGAAGTCGCCTTCAAGATCGCCGGCTCACGCGCGCTGCGCGAAGCCATGGCCGCAGCCAAGCCCGTGTTGCTCGAGCCGATCATGACCGTCAAGATTACGATCCCGGACCACGCGCTGGGCGATATCAACGGCGACCTCAACCACAAGCGCGGCCGCATCATGGGCATGGAAGCGGATGAAGGCATGCAGGTCCTGACCGCCGAGGTGCCGAAGGCGGAACTGTTCCGCTATGCCGCCGAGCTGCGCAGCATGACCGCCGGCCAGGGCTCGTTCGAGATGGATTTCTGCCGCTACGAAGTGGTCCCTGCCAACGTAACCCAGAAAGTCGTCGCCGAGGCCGAGAAAGAGAAGAGCGAAGAGTAGCCCGGAGGTCGGAGGTCAGAGGTCGGAAGTCGGGGGCCGGAAGTCGGAGGGCAGCCTTGACGTGAATGCGCTGCATTCCTGCGAATTGTGCCCGCGACGCTGTGGCGTCGATCGGCAGGCCGGTGAACGGGGTTTCTGTCGCGCCGGGGCCGATGCGGAGGTGTTCCGCTACGGTCCCCACCATGGCGAGGAACCGCCTCTCTCCGGCACGCACGGATCCGGCACGATCTTCTTCAGCCGCTGCACGCTCCGCTGTCTCTACTGCCAGAACTATCCGTGGAGCCAGCAAGGCGACGGCACAGCCTACGGTCCCGACGCGTTCGCAGAGATCTTCCGCGTGCTGCACACGGCAGGCTGCCATAACTGGAACCTGGTCAGCCCCACCCCGTGGATTCCGCACGTGCAACAGGCGCTCTCCGGACTTCGTGAAGAGGGAATCTCCCTGCCCGTGGCATACAACACGAGCGGGTTCGAGAGCCTCGAGACGCTGGCCCGAGTGGAGGACATGGTCGACATCTACCTGACCGACCTGCGCTATGCGTGCGAGGGATCCGCCCTGGAGGGATCGGGCCGCGCGGACTACGCCTCCATCGCGCGCGAAGCCATTCTCGAGATGTGGCGACAGAAAGGGCCGCTGCAGTTCGATGACGACGGCATTGCTACGCACGGCACGATCTGCCGCCTGCTCATCCTGCCCGGCCGCGCCGAGGAAGCCGTCGACAACCTGCAATGGCTGGCGGCCACGATTGGCCCCGGGATTGCGGTAAGCGTCATGTCGCAATACACGCCCGCTTTCCGTGCGCCGGGCATGGAAGGCTGGCATCGGCGCATTAGCCGTTCCGAATATGATCGTGTAGCCGACGTTGTGGGTGATCTCGATTTCGACATCGGATGGATGCAGGAGTTCGAAGGGGACGCTCCCGACGAATTAATCGGATTTACGATGGAGCCGGGATCAGGTATATAGGGGGTTTCAGGTTTTGGGTCTTAGGGAGAGGAATGCCAGATGAGTGGACATAGTAAGTGGGCAACGATTAAGCACAAGAAGGGCGCCGCGGATGCGAAGCGCGGCAAGGTATTCAGCAAGTTGGCCAAGGAGTTGATGGTGGTATCGCGCCAGGGCGGCAGCGATCCCGGCATGAACCCCACGTTGCGCACCCTGATCCAGAAGGCCAAGAGCGTCAATATGCCGGCCGATAACGTCGATCGCGCCATCAAGAAGGGCGCCGGCGAGCTGGAAGGCGCCGTGTTCGAAGAGGTCGTCTACGAGGGGTACGCCGGGGGGGGCGTTGGCCTGATCGTGAAGGGCCTGACCGACAACAAGAATCGGGCCGCGGCAGAGATCCGTCACATCTTCAACAAGCACGGCTCCAGTTTTGCCCAGCAGGGCTCGGTATCGCGCGGATTCCAGCGCAAGGGCCAGATCTTCGTGGACGCTGAAGGCGTGGATGAGGACGAGCTGATGGGTGTTGTGCTCGAAGCCGGCGCTGAAGACATGACGCGTGACGGCGAGCAGTTCGAGATCCTGACCGATCCCAGCACGTTTGCCGATGTCACAGAGGCTCTCGAAGCGGCCGGTATTGCGACCCTCAGCGCCGACGTGTCGCTCATCAGTGACACGCTCGTTCCCGTGACCGAGAAGTCGACCGCGTCATCGATCATGCGCTTCGTCGATGCCCTCGAGGACAACGACGACGTTCAGAACGTCTATACCAACATGGACGTCGACGACGCGATCATGCAGGAACTGAATGACGAGTAGTGCCCGTATCCTCGGGATCGACACCGCGTTGCGGGCAAGCGGCGTCGGTGTCGTGGAGGCCAGCGGCAGCAAACTCAAGCTTGTCGCTTACGACGTGATACGCTCCAAGCCCAAGGTGCCGATCTCGCAGTGCCTGTTGCATCTCGACGAGGGACTGCAGGACATTATCCGCGAAACCCAGCCCGATGCCGTAGCCATCGAGGGGGCGTTCTACTTCAAGAATGCGCGTACGGCCATGGTATTGGGGCAGGCGCGCGGTACCGCCATCACCGCCTGCACGCGTGCGGGGCTCAAACTGTATGAATATGCCCCGCGTCGTGTGAAGCAGGCCATCGTGGGATTCGGCGGGGCGCAGAAGTCGCAGGTGCAGAAGATGGTGGTCACACTGCTCAACCTTTCAGAAACACCGCCCGAGGACGCCAGTGACGCCCTCGCCCTCGCGATCTGCCACGTCCATAGCTCCGGCAAACACGCCGCCCTCCAGAAGACTGAGCCGCTATGACGCTGCAGATCATCAACGCAAACGGCTCGCTCGGAGAGCTCGCCCTACCTTACTCCTCTATCGGGTAGGGCGAGCTGTCCCAGCGAGCCGCAGGAAGGGACCCCACCATGACCAAACCACTTTTTTCGGGAGATGACTACCAGCGCCGGCGCCGCGCTGTGGCTCGGTATGTGCGAGAGCAGCACGGGGTTGAGGCCCTTCTTATCACGGATGCCACCGATGTCCGCTACCTTACCGGATGCACCGAGGGAGCTTCCGCCCTCCTGTTCAACCGTGACTGGTCCCGGCTCTATACCAACAAGATGTTTATGGAGTGCATCCGTACTCAAGCCCCCGGCGTTGATATCACTATTCCCCACGTGCCCGTCTTCCAACAGGCCCACAATGCCATGCATCGCATGAAACATCGGGGTGCCGTCGGATTCCAGGGCAGCAAGATGAACTGGCATGTGCACAAGCAGTTCGCCGCCGCGATGGGGCGGCGGCGCAAGATCGATATCGGCAATACCGTGATGGAGTGCCGCGCCATCAAGGACGAACATGAAATCCGGCTCATACGCAAGTGCGTCCGCATCGCGGAAAAGGCTTTTCACTCCATGTTGGAAGAGGGGTTGCACGCCTTTCTCGGGCGGACCGAGAAACGGTTGGCCGCGGAACTGGAGTACCGCATGCGTCTGCTTGGCGCGGACAAACAGGCGTTTCCCGACGGCGGCATTATTGTTGCCGGCGGACCGAACAGTGCCAGTTGCCACCATGCACCCACGGACAGGAAGGTGCGGCGCGGCGAACCATTGCTGTTCGACTGGGGTGCCGAACTGCACGGCTATCGCAGCGATATCACGCGCGTCCTCTTCATGGGATCGCCCCGCCCGAAGTTGGCTGAAATCTACGACCTGGTTCTGCGCGCCAACCGCGAGGGCACGGCGGCGATTCGTCCCGGTGTTGCCCTCCACACGGTGGCCCGCCGGGCATGGGATGTCATTCGCGACGGCGGCTATGGTGACAACATTCGCCACGGCTTGGGCCACGGACTCGGACTCAACGTCCACGAGCAACCCACCATGGGCAACGGCGCCAGGCAGACCACCGGCCTTACGCGGTTGCGCACAAGTATGATAGTGACGGTCGAGCCGGGCATTTACCTGAAGGGCCTGGGCGGCATCCGTATCGAGGACGATGTCCGCGTTACCGCGCGCGGCCACGAGTGCCTGACCCGCTTCCCACGCGCCATTGAGGACGTAATTCTTACCTGATGCCGGTATCCCGGCTCGCTCGGAGAGCTCGCCGAATCTAAGAATCCGAGTGCTTTGCGCTTGTCAATCGCCCATCTAAAGGGTAAGAGATTGGGGGCAACAGCCGAGGTCGGGCCGCGTTGTCGCGGGCGGCTTGCGGACGGAGGTTTCCCCATGAGCCGAAACAAACATCTTGATGCGTTTATCGCCCAGTTCCCCTTTGAAGGCCTGACGTTTGACGACGTCGCACTGGTCACGCGCTACGCCGATTTTCTGCCCGACGACGCCTTAGTTGAGACACGGCTGACGTCACGCATCCGCGCCAATATCCCGTTCATCAGTGCGGCGATGGATACGGTGACGGAATCCGAGATGGCGATCGCCATGGCCATGCTCGGCGGCATCGGGGTTATCCACAAAAACCTGCCTGAAGAGGTGCAGGCCGAACAAGTCGACATGGTCAAGCGCCACCTCCACGGCTTGATTATCGACCCGGTGGTTCTGCGCGCCTCAGATACGCTGGACAAGGTGGATGCGATGCGCCGCGAACACGGGTACGGATTCAGCGGATTCCCGATCCTCAACGACGATGACGCGCTGACCGGGATCCTGACATCCAAGGACACCAAGTTCGCGCGCGACGCCAACGCACGAGTCGACTCGGTCATGAGCACCGATATGATCTCCGCTCCGCAGGGCACCTCGCTGCAGGAAGCCTACGACATCATGATGAAGAACAAGGTCGGCAAGCTTCCGCTGCTCGACAAGGGTAAGCTGGTAGGTCTCTATGCCTTCTCCGATGTGAAGAACCTGATCGAAGACGTGCAGCCGATGTACAACCGCGATGATGAGTACCGCCTGCGCGTAGCGGCGGCGGTCAGTGGCGGCAACCACGAGCGGGCCGAGAGGCTGGCCGATGCGCATGTTGACATCATTGTGCTCGATAGCGCCCACGGCCACTCCGTCGGCATCATCGACATGGTACGCTGGCTCACAAAGCACTATCCCGACATCGACGTGATTGCCGGTAACGTGGGAACCGCCGCCGGCGCACTGGCCCTACGCGATGCCGGCGCCCATGCCGTGAAAGTTGGTATCGGTCCCGGCTCCATCTGCACCACGCGCGTGGTCTGCGGCGTGGGCGTGCCCCAGGTCTCGGCCGTTTATCACTGTGCGGCGGCCCTGGAAGGCAGCATCCCGGTGATTGCCGATGGCGGCATCCGCCACTCCGGCGATGTGCCGAAAGCCATCGTCGCCGGTGCAGACACCGTCATGCTCGGCTCGATCCTTGCCGGCACGCACCAGAGTCCGGGCGAGAAGATCATTCACCAAGGGCGCCAGTACGTGGTCTACCGCGGCATGGGAAGCCTGGCCGCCATGCGCGAATCGGAGGGTAGTCGCGAACGTTACAGCCAGACCCAGACCAGCGACGACGAGCTCGTTCCCCAGGGCATCGAAGGCATCGTGCCCTATGCGGGACACGTTGAGAAGGTGATGACCCAGTTCTGCGGGGGCGTACGCTCCGCCATGGGGTACTGCGGTTGCCGGACGATCGACGAACTGCAGTCCAACGGCGAGTTCGTACGCGTCAGCATGGCAGGCCTGAGTGAGTCGCACCCGCATGATGTGAAGATCATGAAGGAAGCGCCGAACTATAGGTCGTGACGCAGCAGAGCTGCGTCGTCAGGTGCTCGCTACGCTCGCGTCATTAGGCGCTCCGCGCCGTCATTAGTCATTGAACACATTCTTTCCAATGACGGTCGCGAAGCGGCCACATGACGCGCCGAAGGCGCACCTGACGGGAGCAAAGCGACCCTGACGCGCCGAAGGCGCTAGAAGGCGCCGAAGAAGACGCTGGTGAATGTGACCACGGGTGATGTCTCGCGCAGATCGTCAAGCGCGGCACGGGCCTCTTGCATCATGCCCTCGACCTCGGCATAGACGCCGTCTTCGCTGATCAGCTTGCCGAGCGATCCTTCGCCCTTTTCGATCTTGGAGGCGATCTCCTTCAGCGAGGCCACCACGTCGGAGAGATCGTTGTAGAGTTGGTCGTCATCAGACATGAGATGACCCAGTGTGCTTTCCCCGCGCTGCAGGCGTTCTGCCACCTCACGGATGGACTCAACCGTTCCGGCCAGGTCGTCGTACAGCGAGGCATCCTTGGAAAGGAGCTTGCCCAGGGAGCCCTCCCCCGCCTCAACCCGCTCTACGATCGCAGTGATCTGTTCGGACACCTTCTTAAAGTTGTCAATCGCGCCGCCTTCAACAAGCTCCGTGCGCGTCTTGTTGATGACGGCCGCCGCATCCGCCATCAGGTCATAGGGCTCTTTCCCGACGAAGCGGCTCGACATGGGAAGGGGCGGCAGCGACTCGGATCCTTCCCTGATCTCAAGGTAGCGCCCACCCAGGATCGAGGTGGCCACGATCCGGATCTCGTAATCCTTCTTCATCTCCAGCCTGTTGTCCAACACCAGGTGCACACGCACCCACTTGTCTTCCAACTCCAGGCTATCGATCTTGCCAATCGGCATGCCGCGGGCCACCACGTTGTTGCCTTCACGAAGGCCCATCACGCTCTTGAACCTCACGTCCATGTGCTGTTTCCGGGAGAACCACGTCTCGCGGGAGAGGATGATGGTGAAATAGGCGAGTCCCAGGAACACCATCACCATGAAGGCGCCGACGATCATCTCCCGGGTCAACTCGCGTGCTACGCAGTCTTTTCTCATTGCAGGTCCCTTTCCCACGGCGCTTCCTTCGTGATGTATTGCGAGGCCAGGAAGCGCTGCACCTCTTCGCTTGAAGATTCCATAAATGCTTCAGGAGTTGCCAGCTCGGCCACCCGCCCCTGGTGCAGCATCGCGATCCGCGTGCCGATCGCCAGGGCGCTGTGCAGGTCATGCGTCACCACCACGCTCGTGACGCCCAGGTCCTCCCGCAGTTTGCCTATGAGTCGGTCGATCGTGCGCGAGGTCACCGGGTCGAGTCCGGATGTCGGTTCATCGTAGAGGACAATCTCCGGGTTCTCGACAATGGCGCGTGCCAGCCCGGCACGCTTGCGCATGCCGCCGGAGATCTCGGAGGGTAGCTTCTCGCCATCGGCCTCCAGGCCCACCATGGCCAGCGTCTTGTGCACGCAGTCGAGTATTTCCTCGTCTGTCATGTTGTGCTTCTCGCGCAGCGGCAGTGCCACGTTCTCGGCCACGGACAGCCACGCCAACAGCGCCGCGCTCTGGAACAGGTAGCCGAAGCGGTTGCGGATCCTGGCCAGCTCCTCTCCCGTAGCGGAGCTGACCTCGTCGTCGCCAACCAGGATACTTCCGTCGTCGGGTGTCATCAGCCGGACCATGTGCTTAAGGGTTACGCTCTTGCCGGCTCCCGACGCACCGACAATGCAGAACGTCTCCCCGCGCTCGATCTTGAAGTCGATGCCGTTCAGCACCGGCTTCCCGCTGAGCACCTTCGTTACATTGTCAAACCGGATCACAACTCAGAACTCCCTACACATAAAACAGGCGCGTCACGAAGTAGCCCACAATCAGGACATGCAGGAACGACACCAGGACCGCCTTGCGCGTGGCATAGCCCACACCGACAGCGCCCTGCGTGGTGGCGAACCCCTCGTGGCAAGCCACGATCGTGATGATCATGCCAAAGAGCAGCGCCTTAAAGAGACCCACATAGAGATCCTTGACGCCCGCGAACCGCGTCGCATTGTCGATATAGGCGACCCACGAGACGCCGAGCTGGGTTGCCCCTACGATCCCGCCGCCCAGCACGCCGATGATGCACGTATAGAAGGCCAGCAAAGGTGTCATGATGCTCATCGCCACCAGGCGCGGCATCACGAGGAAACGCACGGGGTCGATTGACATGATCTCCAGCGCGGCGATCTCCTCGGACACCACCATCGTGCCAAGCTGGGCCGCGATCGCCGATCCTACACAGGCCGCCAGGATCAGGCCGGTCATAAAGGGACCCATTTCGCGCAGCATCGAGACCATCACCGCGGTGCCGATATTGACCTCCTGGTTGAACTTGCTCAGTTCGATGCCGGTCTGCAATGCCAGGATCATGCCCGTGAACAGCCCCACCACCGTGATGACGCCGAGGCTCTTGATGCCGGAGACGAACATCTGCATGATGATCTCCTCGCGGGCCCGTTTGGTCAGGGCGAAACGCACCGCGAGTACGGCCTGCAGGAACAGCAGTCCGCCCTGCCCCACAGAGCGACAGAAGAAGAGAACATGGCGCCCCAGTTGGGCCACGAAATTCTCGGCCGGAGGGAAATACTCTGGTTCACGTGTTACCATACGATCCTTGTTGTGAGCGTCCCATCGGGACGCCCGCGCTGTCAACCCCCGAACTTCAGGAGCCAGAGTACACGCCAGACCGAGCGTTCCTCGTCCTGTTCGCGCCCCAGCAGTCCCAATAGGAGAGACCATTGCCGTTTTGCTCCGTCAGCATCGCAGCGGCTGCGCGAGAAGAGCGGGAAGAGCGATACATGCTTCGACTCCGTGCCCTCACGCCGATAGCGGAAGAGCCCCCAAAGCAACTCGTGCTCCAGCAGGTCGGCCGTTGCCGTGCGTGTATAGAGCGTCCAGAACGGCGCCATGTTCCGCTCGACGGGCCCGCTGTGTTTCAGCGGCCAGAGCTCCAACAGGCGAACGCGCGAGGTGTCCTCCTGGCGCTGATACGAGACCAGTGGCCATAGCTTGAAGTAGCGCGCACTGACATCCGGCTCGACCGTTGCGCCGGACTCCGCTTCCTGTGTCACCCGCTCGTGGTAGACGAACGGCAGGATGACCAACCGGTCCTGCGTCTCCCCGGGTCGCTCCATGTGGAAAGTACGTACAAACGGCCACAGCAGGAAAGAAGAGCTGTAGTCACCTTGCTCGCGCCGGCCCCACAAGGGCCATATATACGTCTTGCTGTAGTCGCCGCGTGCATACTGAAAGAATGGCCACGGCGCACTCAACTCGGTGCGCTCCTCTGTTTTGGACCACCGAAACAGGGGAGGCAGAACCATCCACCCCTGTTGATCCTCCCTGTGGGTTCGTCCATAGAGAGGGAAGAGGATGTAGGATGAGCCGCTGTGACCGGGCTCGAGATAGCGGGCGTGCGTCCAGAAAGGCCACAAGACGAAGTGCTTTGTGTACTCACCTTCATCGGACGACTTTCCATAGAATGGAAAGACGCGGAAGCGCGAGACGTCTTCACTGCGCGAGCGCGAGATGAACGGCCAGAGGACATGCCAGCTCCGCATGTCCCCTATCACGCTCTGCGCATAGAGAGGAAAGAGAGCATAGATGATGCGGTCGCGCCCGAGGAACTCGTTGAGTGTCCCGCCAAGAGGAAAGACGCTGAAGTAAGGCGTGTCGTCTTTGTCACGGCCCCAGAACACGAAAGGGAATACCATGCCGCGGTGACGGGAATCCGCGTCGCGGTTATCGAAATCGTGACCATACGCCAACAGGAAGCGCCAGTTGCTTTCCTGGCCCAGGTGCTTCACGGCCCCCAGCGGCCACAGCACCTCGTGAAGACGACGCTCCCGGTCGTCATCTGCTGTCAGGGCATAGAACGGGCGCACGCCCGTGAAACGCTGTCCTTCACCCGTATCCTGGTGCTCGAAAATCGGCCCCGCCACGCGACAGCGGTCGGCGCCTTCAGGGCTGGTATCGCATGTGGTGACGAACCCAAGGTCGACGTTTCCGCAGGGGCGGACGGAAGCGCAGCCTGCGGAGAACAGGAGCAGGACCGCCAGCAGAACCCCCAGCCAACGCACACACGGCTCGCTGGGGACAGCTCGCCCTACCTGACGTTCGGGTAACCCATGCACTTGGTAGGGCGAGCTCTCCGAGCGAGCCGTGGAAGCATCATGTGGCCCGATCACTGCACTGTACTCACGCCTCACTATACGCATCAATCTCTCCATCACACCCGAAGATCCTGGCGATCAGTGCGGCCCGAATCCACATGCCGTTACGCATCTGGCGCCAGTACATCGCGCGTGGATCGTTGTCGATGGAATGCGGGATCTCGTGCCGGCGCGGGAGCGGATGCATGATCACAGCATCCGGCTTGAGGTGCTCCAGGTAGGCCTCCTGGAACCAGTAGCGCTCAATGTCGATCTTGGCGCTTTCGCCCTTTTCGGCATCCCATTCATCCTGCACACGCGTCATGTAGATCGCATCGGCGCCGGGGACCACTACCTCGAGGTCGTCGCCCAGCTCGTATGAAACACCGCGCGCATCCAGGATGGCCAGTACATCGTCGGCCACCTGCAGCTCCGGCGGGGCAATGAATACCTGGCGGACACCTTCGTAGTTGGTCAGCAAGGCCGAGAGCGACCGCACAGTTCGCCCGCGCAACAGGTCACCCACAAACACGACGGTCTTGCCATCGATGCCGCCACGCGCCTCGAAACTGCGCTGGAGCGTGTAAACATCAAGCAGCGCCTGCGTCGGGTGCTGGTCTTTGCCTGACCCGGCATTGATGATGGGAACCGGGCGCTCGGAGTTCGACAAGACCCAGGCCATGCGCTCTGCCAGCCCGCCCACCTGCGTGCGCATGATCACGCAGTCGAAATAGGAACTGAACGTCCGGACCGAATCGTCCTGGGTCTCGCCCTTGCGCTCGCTGGACGTTGCCGTGTCGCGCACGGTACCCATACGCATCCCCAGAATCTCACATGCCGTGCAAAACGAGAGGAACGTCCTTGTGCTGGGCTGGGTGAAATAGAGCATGGCGCGCCGATGCGGGAGCAACCCGGAAAGGAACGTCATCCCCTCCTTCGTCTTGGCCAGGAAGCGGATGCGCGTCGCTAAGTCGCCCAGCGTATCAAGGGCCTTGCGATCGAACTGCTGCGTCATTAGCGTGTGAAACGGTCGCCCGTCGTCTTGGTTCAGGTGCCGACTCTTCGCCACCGGGTCGAGCTGATGAAACTCCTCCCATGATATATCCGTCAACGCCATGACAACCTCCTACTCCCTGCCGAGTGATGAGACGAACAGCGCCTTGATCGTGTGCAGGCGATTCTCCGCCTGGTTAAACACCTTCGAGAATGGCGCTTCAAAAACATCATCGGTCACTTCGAGGGCTCCGATCTTCTGCGTGACCTCGGTACGGTGATCGTGGAAAGCGGGAAGACAGTGCAGGAATATCACCTCATCCGATTCCAGGTTGCCCGTTGCCTGCATCAGCTCCATGTTGACCTGGTAGGGATGCAACAAGTCCACCCGTGCCTGGAACTGATCTTCCTCACCCATCGAGGTCCAGACATCGGTGTAGACCACGTGGGCGCCCTTAACCGCTTCGGCCGGATCGGCGCAAACACGCACGGTGCCGCCACGCTCGATGGCCAACTGGTTGGCGTGCTCAATCAAGCCGTCGTTCGGAACCAGGGAGTCCGGCGTGCAGTTGACAAAATGCATACCGCTCACGGCGCACCCGAGCATCAGCGACGTCGCCACGTTGTTGCGGCCATCGCCGGCGTAGACCACCTTGCGCCCTGCCAGCTCACCAAACCGCTCCTTGATCGTCATCAGGTCGGCGAGTGCCTGGGTGGGATGCGAGAGATCGGTCAGGCCATTCCACACGGGTACACCGCTGAACTCTGCCAGCAGCTCCACCGTCTCCTGCCGGTATCCCCGGAACAGAATGCCATCGAACATCCGCCCCAGCACACGCGCGGTGTCGGACACTGACTCCTTTTTGCCGAGATGAATCTCCGTGGCGGCGAGGTATTCGGTCTGACCGCCCTCATCCGCTGCGGCCACTGCGGCCGCACAGCGCGTCCGGGTCGACATCTTCTCAAACACCAGTGCGATATGCCGCCCCGCCAAGCGCTGACCGCATGCCCCTGCGTGTTTGTCCTGCTTCAGTTTCAGCGCCAGGTCCAGGAGCCACGCCACCTCGCCATCCGACAGGTCCGACAGCGTCAACAGCGACCGCCCCTTCAAATTCACACCATTACTCATCATCCATCCTTCCGCCCCAAAACCCGACTCCACACGAGGCACTCCGCCATAATGCCAACCCCCTCCCAAAAGCCAAGGGCAAAGAATAACCACGGGGCTTGTCGTCCGCTGCTCGGCCTCCGCGGGGAGAACGGCAGAATCATTCACAGCAGAATCATTTCTGACCGGGAGGAGAGTAGCGCCTCTGGTATGGATGATAGAGAGGCGATTCTCAAGAGTGGCCTCTACCCCGCCCTGACCGATCCTCGACCTCTGCATCGATCGGCATCCTTGCCTGCCCCAGTCAGAAATGATTCTGCTGTAAATGATTCTGCCATTACTCTGCGAAGGCCTGGCATCTGTGTCCATCCGTGGTTACTTCCCTTGTATTGATCATGTACAGGGATTGGCCTATAGTCCCGGGCATGCATGAGGCAGCACCAGAACGACTCTCACTGATTGCGGGGAGCGGCGACTACCCGCGCCTGTTGGCCGAGGCCGCACGCCGGCATGGCGTGTCGCACATCCATCTTGTCGCGTTCAAGGGCGAGACCCACCGCAGCCTGGCGGGCTTGGCCGATGCGGTCGACTGGATCAACCTCGGGCAGATGGGAAAGATGCTGGATGCCCTGCGTGAGGCCGGGACGAAACATGCCATCATGGCCGGACAGCTCCGGCCAACCCAGATATTCCGCTTTCGGCCCGATGCCTGGGCCCGCAAGACTTTCATGGCGCTCAAGGTCAAGAACCCGCACACGGTTTTCGGCATGCTCGTCGACGAGATCAACAAGCTCGGAATCGAGGTCCTGCCGGCATCTACCTTTATGGATGACCACATGCCGGAGGCAGGGCTCCTCACGACACGCGCACCCGACGAACGCGAACAGGCCGACATCGACTTGGGCATTCAGATTGCCACCACTACGACCGGGCTCGAGATTGGGCAGACCCTGGTCGTGAAGGAAGGCGTCATCCTGGCCGTCGAAGCACTGGAGGGTACCGACAAGACCATCCGCCGGGCCGGAAAACTTGGTGGGCCCGGGTCCGTTGTCGTCAAGATTGCCAAGCAGGGCCAGGATATGCGGTTCGACATCCCTGTGATCGGTCCGCGCACGATCAAAACGTTGAAGAAGGCCGGCGCGAGCTGCCTCGCTTTCCGAGGCGGCAGAGCGATATTCCTGGAGAAGGAGCGCCTGATCGACGAGGCGAACCAGGTGGGGCTGAGTATCATTGGAATTGAAATAGAAGAACATCCAATATCCAACAACGAATATCCAACCGCCCAAGGAAAGAGCGCGAGGGAAAGCGAATAGCGCGTTGAAATACCAACCATTCTCACTTCCTCGCTCACTTGGACATTGGCGCTTCGCTGTGGTTCGAATACGAACCACCTGGCTCCCGTTGGTCGGTTGGGAGTTCCTTGTTGGATGTTGGATATTGAGAAGAAAGTAGCTACGTACAGGAACAATCATGTCTGACAGACTGAAGGTGGGAGTATTCGGTGTCGGGAGCCTGGGGCAGTGGCATGCCGCGAAGTATGCCGCGATGGAAGACGCTGAGCTGGTAGGTGTGTTCGACGTCGACCCCGATCGCGCAGCCGAGATCGCGGAGAAGAACGAGACGCAGCCCTTCACCAGCATGGAAGAGTTGGCCGATGCCGCCGATGCCGCCAGCATCGTCGTTCCGACCCACCTCCACCACGAGACCTTCGCCAAGCTGGCCAACCATGACCTGCACATGCTGATGGAGAAACCCATCGCAACGACAACCGCAGAGGCCGAGGAGATGGTTGCGCTGGCACGCGAGAAGGGACTGATCCTGCAGGTGGGCCACATTGAGCGCTTCAACCCCGTCATGCAGTTCCTTGAGGACAACATGCGGAGCCCTACCTTCATCGAGGCCATCCGCATGTGCGCCTACCCGCCCTTCCGTGAAGGCGCCCCACCCCGCGGCACCGAAGTGAGCGTGGTTCTCGACATGATGATCCACGACCTCGAGATCATTCTTCATCTCGTCCGCTCGCCGGTCGTCGACATCCGCGCGTTTGGCGTGGCCGTCATGAGCCCCAGTGAAGATATCGCCGACGTCCGCTTGCGCTTCCAGAACGGGTGCATCGCCAACGTGACCGCCAGCCGGATCAGTGCCGAGCAGATGCGCACTATCACGGTATTCCAGGACGACACCTATGCCGCGCTCGACTACGGCAAGCAGGCGGGCACGCTGCACCGCAAAGGCCCCGACGGCATGCACGTGGTGGACATTCCCTCTGAAAAGGGCGACCAGCTTGAGCATGAACTGAAAGCGTTTGTCGAATGCGTGCGCACTCGCGGTGAACCCGTCGTGACCGGTGAACAGGGATCCAAAGCCCTCCAACTCGCCGCCGACATCTGCCACGTCATCGAAACGAATCCCTCATAGTGAGAACCAATGGCAAGAAGACACGACTGTCCCCAACGACCTCGCGTCGTTGGAACAGAAGATCTCTTCTCGAAAACAGACGTGTTTTCGAAAGATCTTGTTCACCCATGACACAAGGTCATGGGGGTCACATGCGGAGCTAACATGCCACGAAAGCCCAGCTTGATGATCATAGCCGGCGAGGTGTCCGGCGATATGCATGCCGCGCGCCTCGTTCGCGCCATCCGTGAGCAGAAGCCCGACATCACCTTCTTCGGGGCGGGTGGCGAGCAGATGCGCGCGGCGGGTGTGGATACAGTTGTCGATATTGCCGACATGGCCGTGACGGGCTTCGCCGAAGTCGTCAGCAAGTATCGTCACCTGCGTTCCATCTTCTACGATATGCTTGCCCTTCTCCGAAGCCGGCGGCCTGATGCCGTGATACTGGTCGACTATCCCGGCTTCAACCTGCGCTTTGCGAAACGCGCCCATCTCATGGGATTCAAGACCATCTACTATGTCTGCCCGCAGGTCTGGGCCTGGCACCAGGCGCGCATCCCGAAAATGGCCGCCATGCTCGATCGACTGATTGTCTTCTTCCCCTTTGAGCCCGACTACTTCAAGGAGACCGGCTTGCAGGTCGACTTCGTCGGCAATCCCCTCGTCGACGAAATCACCGAAGCGAGAGAGCAGCCCCATACCCCCCTCCCCTGGCAAGGCGAACCGCGCATCGCCCTGTTGCCCGGCAGCCGCCACCACGAGATCGAGCGTATACTCCCCTTGATGTGGGCCGCGGCCAAACTGATCGAGGAGCGCCATCCGACCGCGTCATTCATCATCCCGGTACACGACGAAGCCGCGTCGGCGTTGGTGGAGAAGGTCCAGGCCTCGCTGCCCCCCGGCCCCACGCGTTGCGCAACCGCCATCGGCCAGACACGACCGGTAATGGGAGAGGCGCGCGCGGCGCTCATTGCTTCCGGCACCGCCACGCTTGAGGCCTCGCTCATGCGCTGCCCCATGGTCATCACCTACCAGGCTTCTTTTATGACCTACCTACTGTACCGCGCGATGGTGAAGGTGGATTACCTCGGCCTGGTCAATATCGTCGCCGGCCGTGAGATCGCCCCGGAGCGGATCCAGTACGGCGGCACCCCCGAGAACCTGGCCGACGCCATCGAGCCACTCATCAGCGACGACACCGCCCACACCGCCGCCCTGGCCGAGCTCGACGCCGTCAACGAACGCCTCGGCCCACCCGGCGCCGCCACCCGCGCCGCCCAGTCGGTGCTCGATACGATCGCTCCGTAGCACTCACCCCAACTCCACCACCTCGCTGATGCGGTCGGAATAGGTGTGGCGGATTCGGACGTGGGCGTGACCAGAACTGTCGAGGGCGTCGCGGACGGTTTGCTCGGCAATGTCGGGCTGGTTGCAGTCGGCGCTGAGGTGGGCAAGGAAGACGATGTCGAGCACCTCGCCGGCGACCTCGGCCAGCAGCTCGCCCGCCTGCTTGTTGGAGAGGTGGCCCTGGCGACCGGCGATGCGCTGCTTGAGCGACCATGGACGCGGAGCATCACGCAGCATCCCTTCGTCATGATTGGCTTCGAGCACAATGGCGCGGCACCCTTTCAGGCGCTGCCGGATCAGCTCGGTGGGTGTTCCCATGTCCGTTACAATCCCGACACGCACGCCCTCCGCCGACACGACAAATCCCACCGGGTCGTAGGAGTCGTGCGGCACAGAGAAAGGCTCCACAACAAGATCACCCACATGGAATGGCGAGCCGTTGGAGAAAACATGCCAATCCAAGCCGGCATGTTTCGGAGTGCGTTCCAGTGCCTCGATCGTCCCGGCATTCGAATAGAGCGGCACGCCCAACCGCCGCTGCAGAATCCCCAAGGCGGCCTTGTGGTCGTCATGCTCGTGGCTCACGCAGATGGCGTCGATCTGGTCGAGCTCCCACCCGGCCTCCTGCAGCCGGCGATCCGTCTCCTTCCCGCTCAACCCCGCATCGATGAGAATCCGGGTAGACTCCGTCGCCATGACGGTACAGTTCCCCTTGCTCCCACTAGCTAAAACACACACCCGTAAAGCCATAGTCAGAATCTCTCATCGTTCCGACAGCGAAGCGCCTCGGAACTACTCAATCACGGCCGCCATCCGCCGCAGGCGGCCACCGATCCCCAATTCACCCTCGTCAAAATACTTCCGCCAGTCACACCAACCACTCCAACACCACCAATATCACCAACCAATTTGCTTGGAAGCGAACCCAGCCCTATGTAGTCTCGTATTATCTCTAAGGGAGAGAGGGATGCCAAGCCAAACACTTGCCTTATCGCAGCAACAGCGCCTTCAGATGGTGCTGGCGCCCCAGCTGCGCCAATCCCTCGAGATGCTCCAGCTCCCCATCATGGACCTGCGCACGATGATCCAGCAGGAGATCGAGCAGAATCCCACGATCGAAGAGCAGCCGATCGACAACGAACCGATTGAGATCGAGCCCGGCGACGGTGAGACCGAGAAGGCCGAGGCCATGGACTTCGACAAGGAGTTCGAAGCCCTCTCCCACCTTGACGAAGAGTGGCGCGAGTATTTCTTCCAGAACCAGGAGAGTCAGCCCTATAGCTCTGACGCCGACGAACGCCGCCAGTTCCTGCTCGACTCCCTGCCCCAGCGGCAAAGTCTCCAGGAGCACCTGCTCGAGCAACTTCAGCTCACCGAGCTCGAAGACGAAGACCACCGCCTGGGCGAGATGATCATCGGAAGCATCGATGACGACGGTTACCTGACCGGTACACTCGAAGAACTGGAAACCACGTCGAATGCTGACCTTCAGCGCCTGGAGGACATCCTTCACCTGATCCAGGATTTTCATCCCACCGGCGTGGGCGCGCGCGACCTGCGCGAGTGCCTGATGCTTCAGCTTGCCCGCCTCGGCAAGCGCGACACACTGGTCGAAACGCTCGTCGACAAACATCTCGACAAACTCGGAGCGCGTCGCCTGACCGACCTGGCCAAACAGCTCAAGATCTCACCGGAGGAACTCCTGGAAGCCACGGCCTTCATCGCCACGCTCGACCCCAAGCCCGGCCGCATCTACTCGGACGAGGTAGCCACCTATGTCGTCGCCGAGATCGTTGTGAAGAAGGTGGAGGGCAAATACATCGTGATCATGGATGACGACCAACTCCCCCACATCCGGATCAGCCGTCACTATCGCCGTCTGCTGCAAGCCGCCGATTCGAGTGACGAGGTGAAGGAGTATGTACGTGACCGGATCCGCGCCGGTGCCTTCCTGATCAAGAGCATCCATCAGCGCCAGAAGACCATCTTCCGCATCGCCACCGAGATTGTGAACCGCCAGGTCGCTTTCCTCGACCAGGGCGTTTCCCATCTCAAGCCACTCACAATGGCGGAGATCGCGAATGCGGTCGAGGTCCATGAAACCACCGTCAGCCGCGCCGTCAACGGAAAGTACATGCGTACCCCGCGCGGGATCTTCGAGATGAAGTACTTCTTCACGCCGGGCATCAAGACCGCCGATGGCAGCTCGGTGTCCAACAAGACCGTGAAAGACATGATCGCGACGATGGTGACGGAAGAAGACCCGGCCAAACCGCTTTCCGACCAGGCCATCCTCAAGAAGCTCGACGAAGAGGGCATCAAGATTGCCCGCCGCACGATCGCCAAGTACCGCCTCGTTCTCAAGATCCCGCCGTCGCATATGCGGAAGCTGTACTAGGCCCAAAATAAGCGTGTCTGGCAACTTTGGTTGCCGGGGGAGTTTGCAGGGCCCCGGGACTCGATAATTGGCGCGCGGGATGACCGGTCGGCGATTTTAAGCGGAACCACGGTTCAGCTATTTGGCTCATTTTCCGGTTC